>CAJBPC010000268.1 GCA_903957405.1 uncultured bacterium
TGATACCGACAAAAACCAACAATGCGAGAATGGAGAAAACAGGTACCAGTGTGGAAATCGCTTCCGGCACACGGCGAAAAGTCATCTGCCAGCCCCCCATCGCAAGTGTGGTGACACAAATAAAAAACATACTGGCGTTCACCACCAGTAGAAAAAAGGTACTATTCTGCAGTAGAACAGCCCAAAAGCGGGTCTGTGCGTGTTCATCCTTACTCATACCCAGGAAAAAGAAACCCAGTACCAAGACGAGCGCACCAATGCCCAATAAGGCATAAGTCCACTTTTTATATCCGGCTGGCATCTCAAATTGTTGCTTGATCATTGGGGTCATATTGAAACTTTTCCAGTTGATGTATTATCTTCTACGGCTTTGCCACAACACTGTCGGCTGCTGCGGCAGCAGGGGCGGGCTGTAATTTGTTTTGCTTTTTCTTGATGTAGGAAATCACCATCCAACGCTGCTTTGCGTTGATTTGTGATGCATAACCACCCATCAGATTTTTCCCATAGGTTATGGAGTAGAACATCTGTCCCTCAGGCATGTTTTCATATTTGGCATCGCCAACCAATGCAGCCGGCTTAGCAGGGTAAGGGCCATCTCCGTCCTTCCAAAGTGGGCCATTACCGTCAAGCTTGGCGCCATGACAAATTCCGCAATTGATAAGGTAAGCACGCTCCGCTTCCTTCATATCCACATCACTGAGGGCTGGCAATGGGTTCTTTGTTGCACGGGAGGCATAATAGTTGGTCGTATCACCAGTCTTGTCCATGGCAAGATGGTACACAAAAACCTCACCCCTTTTAACCGTCCCGGCAACAGGTTCCCGGTTGGTTTGTCCATCTATGAAAACGGGATTTACGGTATAAGTCTCATAAGCCCGGCTGTAAGCCATATCGGGCATATATGCTTTACCTGGTTCACGTTTCACATCGCTGCAAGAGATGACCAAAAACGTCATCAGAAAAAACAACACAGATATGATCGATAGCTTTTTCATCTTCATATTTTCAGTTCTTGTCAGGCGACCGACGGTTCATTGTAAAGTTTCTGGTCCTGGTCGTAACGTCCGATCCACCAACCCTCTTCGGCTACCTGAGTGTTGATTTCCTTGGCTCCGGCTTCATCCAGAAACGACTTCAAAAGAAGCTCGTCTGTCTTATCGGTGCATTCTATGACCATTACAAACTGATCATCCGTAGCTCGCTGATGGAAAGGATGCTTCTTGATGAACGGAGCCAATTGGCAGATGTAACAAAAAGTAAGGACCATCCCTACGGCCGCCATCAGTACAGTTAACTCAAAAGTAATCGGTATCCAAGCCGGAAGGGCGAAATGTGGCTTTCCCCCGATATTCATGGGCCAATCCTTGGTGAAAACCCAGCTCATGAATGTCACTGCGGTTGTCGTACCTGTGAGTCCATAGACGAAACCTGCTGTATGAAGACTTGTATCCCGTAAGCCCATGGCCTTATCAAGTCCGTGAA
The DNA here is from genome assembly GCA_903957405.1 of uncultured bacterium. Classification (GTDB taxonomy): domain Bacteria; phylum Bacteroidota; class Bacteroidia; order Chitinophagales; family Chitinophagaceae; genus Pollutibacter. The sequence continues at coordinate 1,486 of CAJBPC010000268.1, forward strand.
CAGGAAAAGGCGTGTAAATATCATGAATCTTGTAGCCCGCCGTTCGCACTTTGCCTACTGCCGGGAACAATACGTTCTCGTCATCAAAGCAACCTACTACGAATTTCTTTAGTGCCATCTGGTCTGTTTTACGTAAAGTATTATGACTTTCTTTTGGTTCTAATTATGACCCACTTTCACTGCATTCTCGTGATGATCGTCTTCATGGTGGGTCGTCTCATAAAACTCCTCATCTGAAAGCTTTTCAATAGGCTGCATTTTACCTTTATAACTCTCACCGGAACTCTTGAGCACATGCTTTATCTCTGCAATCGCAATCACCGGAAAGTATTTGGCAAATAAGAAGAAACAGGTGAAAAAGAGCCCGAAAGTTCCAAGATAGAAGCCTATCTCCCAGATGGAGGGCCGATAGTAAAGCGACCATGATGAAGGAAGATAATCACGGTAAATTGATGTCACAATGATCACAAAACGCTCAAACCACATACCAATATTCACGACGATACTCATGACGAAGGTGAAAGCGATGTTCCTGCGAAGCTTCTTGAACCAAAACAACTGGGGAGAAATTACGTTACAGGTCATCATTAACCAATAACTCCATCCATAAGGACCGGCAATTCTGTATTTGAAGAAGTGGTCTTGCTCATAGGATACCATGCTGTACCATGCCATGAAAAGTTCTGTCAGGTAGGCACATCCAACAATGGAACCAGTCAATACGATTACTTTGTTCATCACCTCGATGTGGCTCAGGGTAATATATTGCTCCAAGCGCATCACCTTACGCATAACAAGCATGAGCGTCTGAACCATGGCAAAACCAGAAAAGATTGCACCCGCTACGAAATACGGGGGGAAAATCGTCGTATGCCAGCCTGGTATGATTGAAGTTGCAAAGTCAAAGGATACGATCGTATGCACAGAAAGTACCAGAGGTGTCGACAGTCCTGCCAATACAAGAGAAAGACTCTCATGTCTCTGCCAGTGCTTTGTACTGCCCGTCCACCCGAATGCTGCAACACCATAAAAATGTTTGCGGAACTTTGTCCTTGCGCGATCTCGGATAGTGGCCAGGTCTGGAAGGAGTCCTGAATACCAAAACAAAAGAGAGACAGTGAAATAAGTTGAGATCGCGAACACATCCCAAAGCAAAGGCGAGTTGAAATTCGGCCACAACGGTCCGCGAGTGTTCGGATAAGGCAGGGTGTAAAAAGCCATCCAGACTCGACCCATGTGGAAGATCGGAAACTGTCCAGCACACATCACCGCAAAAATTGTCATCGCTTCTGCAGCACGATTTACGCCAGTTCTCCAACGTTGGCGGAAAAGAAGCAGAATCGCAGAAATCAAAGTACCAGCATGGCCAATACCGACCCACCATACGAAATTGGTAATATCCCAACCCCATCCTATCGTCCGGTTCAAATTCCATTGTCCGATACCATAAGTGACCTCACGGTAAACAGAAAAGGCTCCGAAAAGCAATAAGGCGAGGGATATGTAGAAGCCGATATACCATAAGCGGGTCGGTTTCGCCTCTATCGTGTGACAGATATCCTCCGTCACATCGTGATAGGTTTTGTGTCCGTCCACCAATGGCTCCCTTATCTGGGATTCGTACTTGATCAAGCTCATTTGTCAGTTATTTATCAGGCTTACTTGGCAATTTTCTTTCAATCCTGGCATCAATATTAATGCTGATGTTCAGCGGGCTTAACCTCAGTTTTTGTCTCATCAGCCGAAGCATGCGATGCTTCCGTTGGAACACCCACTTGCCTGTCAGTATTCCGGATTTTCGCCAGATAGCTGACGTTGGGAAGTACATGTATTGACTCAAGTGAATAAAACAAACGCTCTTTTTGATCCTCATTCCGAATCACGGAAATGGGGCTCTTCTTATCATTGACATTTCCGAAAACAATGGCATTCGTCGGGCAGGATTGCTGACATGCTGTTTTAATATCCCACTTGTCATTAGCTCCGGTATCCAGCGGTCGATTCTCTTTTTTAGCCTTGAGTTTACCTTCCTGCAAGCGCTGAACACAAAAAGAGCATTTTTCAATCACACCCCTTGACCGCACAGTGACATCAGGGTTCAATACCATGCGGCTCAAGTCGTCATTCATCATATGGACGGCTTCGTCGAGAAGTCCTGCTTCTTTTTGATTGTCCTTGAAGCTGTCTGCACCATTATAGTCCGCCCAATTGAAACGACGCACTTTATAAGGACAGTTGTTCGCGCAGTAGCGTGTGCCGATGCAACGATTATAAGTCATCTGATTGAGCCCCTCGCTGCTATGGTTGGTGGCATTCACCGGGCACACATTCTCGCAGGGTGCATTATCGCAATGCTGGCAAAGCATCGGCATGAACACCACATTCAGGTTGTCAAGGTTGTCATTCCCCTGATCATCGCGGTATGTGGCAAAATAACGATCGATCCTCAGCCAATGCATTTCATGTGCGCGCATCACCTCACTCTTTCCAACGACAGAAATATTATTCTCTGCCGTGCAAGCGATCGTGCATGCACCACACCCTGTGCAAGAATTCAAATCAATACTCATTCCCCACTTCGGCCCAGGATAAGGGAAATCGGGATAGAGCGTTCCCTCCACCCGGTAATCACCAGTCTTCTTGGCAAAATCTTCTGCCAGTTTATGGCGGTCATCAGCTAGTATGCCGGGCTTTTGCTTGAATTCATTGAAGGCATATTCACGAACGACTTCCTTACGGCCCTCATATTGATTGTGCGACTGCGTATATGCCAGCTTGAAACGTTCTTTCGACTTTTCATAGCTGACATCCGCATTATGGTATTCGAAAGTCACTCCGTTGAAGGATACAAGCGGGAATGCATTCTGACCGACACCTGCTGCGGCGCGGCCTGATTTTTCACTCCTTCCGTAACCTAATGCGATGGCAATGACATTTGGATGCAAACCGGGAATCACCAAAATCGGCAGGGACAACTCCTTGTCGCCGGCAACGATCTTGAGTACAGGCTTATCAACCTCTACTTCATAGTTATCATCCACGGCGATGCCCAATTCCTTGGCCATCGCAAAAGAAATGACTGCATAATTATCCCATGTTGCTTTCGTGATCGGATCAGGCATTTCTTGCAACCATGGGTTGTTGGCACTTTTACCGCTTCCGATTGAAACCTTAGGGTATACGACCAATTCAGCCTTTCCGCCTTTTTTCGCGGCAGCA
>CAJBPC010000269.1 GCA_903957405.1 uncultured bacterium
CCTGCGCTCTTCCAGGTCGCTCCAGATCCGAGTGGAGGCGTACACCGTGGTATGCTCCTTGGGATCGGCCATAGCGCCCTTCACCAGTGGCGTCCACCAGTGCCTTAGGACGACTGTCCCTCCCACGGCCTTTTGTGTGGGGTTGGGCGCCATGCCCTTCCAGAGTGAGGTTTCCAGGTCAAAAGACCGCGAAACATCGCCTCCGTTGTCGAATGGACCATGAAGATCCCATGTAAGGTCCGACTGCCGTTGATAGGGGAATGGCAAGTTTCGGAAATGCAGCAGTTTTTGCTCCATCAGCCTCGATTCGAAGGCTGCGAAGGCTCCGACATCACCATCGGATATGTTCGCGATCCAACCGCTGCGGCCACCGCCCCGCCAGCTCCGCTCGGAGAAGGCGAGCATGCCGGGGTAGACGGGGCTCATGGCAAGCACATCCTCGGCGCGGCTGACCGTACGATCATGCCACACGCAGAGGGTGGCGCCGATGGCGAGCGAGTCGCCCATCTGCCTGCCTCCGATCATCCTGTTGAAAATGGTGGAGACGGATTCGAGCGGGTCCATATGGTTCAGGTAGAGATGCCTGGAATCTATGAAACGCGCACCCGTGGGCAGAAAAGACTTTGCTGCATCCTCCCGCCATACCTGTCTGATCGTGGCCGGGCCGAGGTTCCCGCCGGGATGCCATCCTATCACCTGTTTTCCGAGGCTGTCAAGAAGCGTCGTCACAGAGGGAAGGAAAAGGGGGTTGGCGATCCGTACCTCGTCGGAGCCGATGTGTATATAGGGCAGGTCGTAGCTGCGACAGAACTCCCGAAGGATATCCTTGACAACGGCCAGGCCGGTATCGCTCTGCATATCGGTTTTCATCGCTCTGCGGAAGGCTGCGCTGTGGCCGGGCATGTCGATCTCTGGAAGGAAGAGGATATGCCTGTCGCGGCAGTAATCCATGAGTGAACGGATCTCACCCTCCGTATAGTATTGTCCCTTGTTCCGGAGCATGTGTTCCGGCGCGGTCAGCTGCGGGTATTTGGAGATGGCGATCCGCCAGGCGATATCCTCCGTGGCATGGAAATGAAAGACGTTGAGCTTATAGGCTGCCATGACGTCGATCTGTTTGCGAAGGATGTCCATCGGCATGTAGTTCCGCCCCACGTCGATCATGTATCCCCTCCAGGGAAATGCCGGCTTGTCGACGATCTCGCAGGCATCCACCATGAGCCCGTCGCGCATGAGGTGCCGTAGGGTCTGAATGCCGTTGAAGATGCCGTGCGGTGTCTGCGCACGGAGGATGACACGCTGCCTATCCACGGAGAGCGCATAACCTTCGGGGGAATCCCCCTTTCCCATCTGCTTCTCCAGGCGGAGTTCGATGTGCCGTTCTCCGTTCATGGCCTTGCTCCTGCGCTCGGGCCGCCATCCCATCGCCGAGAGCAAGTCCTGCAGGTACGCAGACTCACGGTCTAGACTACCCGAAGACGTCACGATGGATCCAAGCCGGTGCAACGGGAACCGGCCATCTTTCCACTCAAGCTCTATGGGCAGCGGGATAATGGAGGGCTTTTCTTCAAGTCCGTGTACGTATGGGAACAACAGGTGTTTCCACAAGAGGTATCCTTCGCCGAGCAGATGCAGGCCGTCGTTGGTGTAACTCGCGTCCAGCCTGCCATTCGCATCGCAGAAGGCGGGGTATAGATCAATATACATATATCCGTTGACGTTAGCCTGTTCGCGGAGGATGCGGTTGACCCTGATGATGGAGTCCCGCTTGCTGGCATGTCCACCGAACTTCCCGAATGCCGGGGAAACGGGCAGTATGCTCTGCACGAAGAGCCGGGTCGCCGGACTCTCCTGCCGGATGTAGGAGGCGAAGCTCATGATATTGCCCACGACGCTGTCGGTCGACAGGCCACGCGCCAGATCGTTGACGCCGATCATGAGGAAAACCTTGCCGGGCCTGCCCTTCACGATGGATGCGGCCCGGTGCAGGACGCCCGCCGTGAGGTCGCCGCTGATGCCGCGGTTCTTCATGCGGATGTCACCAAAGAGTTCGCTCCAGTCTGCCCCGTCGGTGATGCTGTTGCCCACGAAAAGCACATCACCCTCACCGACGGGAGATGACCCGAACAGGGTGTTGCGCTGATGGTAATAGGTAGAAAACAGCGAATCGTGATACTTCGGCAGCATCACGAATGGCTGCGCATGAGCGGCTGCCATTACAAAAATCAGTGCGATGATGGGAAAGGCTCTTTGCTTGGTCATATCGATGGCTTTTTTCATCTCACGGGAATTTTGAATGTGGAGGCCGGCAGCCCGGAGCGGTTGATGAGGTTCGCATCGCTGTAAGGCTTCCAACCATAAAATATGAAATCCGTCTTCGGGGCGGATGGGATGATCACCCTTCGTCCGATGATGTATGCGGGTGCATCGGAAGCACCGTCGATTGAAAACGCAGATGGCGGTGTACCGTCACTTGTTGCCAGTCCGCCCTTCGCGTGTGTGAATGCAACGACCAGTTTCCCTTTCCGGTACCTGGCCTTCCGCGGCAACGGTCCCGATGCTTCTATATCCCTGCCGTAGGTTTCCTGGAGGGCCCAGAGGGCCAATCGCTCGCCCACGGTTTTCTTGTCGCGCGGGTGCACATCGTTCCGGCTTCCGATGTCACTCGTCACTGCCATGCCGCCATGGTTCACCTCATCCAGCAGTCGTCGCTGCACATCCCTGAACATGGGCCAATACACGCGTTCAATGGATGATAACTGCACCCAGTAGCACGGCAGGCGGGGGTTCTTCCAAAGCGTCCGGTATTCGTCCACCAGCAGTTTGAAGAGCTCCCCGTACTCCACCACGCGCGCCCATTCCTCTGCATTGCTTTCGCCCTGGTAGACAAGTACTCCTTTCACCGGAAAAGGCGCGAGCGGGACTATCCCCGACGCATAGGCGAAGCCGGGCTTGAAAGCATGATTGGGGCCGAGGTCATCCGAGTACCGGGCATTGCTGTCGCCCAGGTTCTGTCGACCCCGCTCCCTGACCCATACGGGAAGGGAGTCGTTGGTCAGCCAGTCGCCCTCTGTCTTGCTCCGGAAACGGGAATGACCACGCATGGCATCCAGTCCGATGAAGGACTCCAGGGGCGCACCTCCGATAGAGAGGTTGATCAGTCCGATGGGTCTGTGGATATCCTGCACTAATCTTTTTGCGAAATAGTAGGCGACTGCACTCATCCCAGGCAGCGTCAGGCTGTCGCATTGTCGCCAGCCATCCCATCCATAAAAGCGTTGTATGGTCAACCGGTCCAGCAGTGAGTCATTGAAGGGTGTGCCGTACACGTTGCGTCCGGCGGGTGGCGGGTTCATGATGCGGATCAACGGCTGTCGCGCGTTTTGGATCTCCGCTTTCCAATGCATCTCCTTCGATACCGGCCATTCCATATTCGATTGTCCGATGCAGAGCCATACATCTCCAAGGAGGATGTCCTGGCAGGTGACGGTCTCTTCGCCCATGGAGACCGAAAGCTTCACCGGACGATCGGAGGCCTTCCCCAGCGGGAGGAGTAGATGCCAGGTGGAATCTTCGGCGACGAGTGCATGCGCTTCTTTGTCAGCCATGCGTGCGCTGACTTTTTTACCCGGCACGCCGGATCCCCAAACGGGGATGGGCACATCGGCAGGCAGAACCATCCCGGAGGAGAACACCCCGGCCAACCGGAGCTGTGCGGATGCAATGGATGGAAGGGCGGCCGTTAGCAGCAGAACCATTATGCATCGCAGGCATGTCATTTCCCGTGGCTTTTCATTATCGTCCAGCAGTACCATTCCTGGCGTGGCAGGTGGAAGACCCCTTTGAAGAGGTTACCCTTCGCCGTCTGCGCCACGGTGCCGTCGCGGTGCAGGTACCCGTACCATTCGCCGTGTTCCGTGTCGAGAAAATGGCGATAGGCATAGTCGTGTACCTCGCGATGCATGCGGGCGTATCGCTCCTCTCCGGTGACGAGGTGTGCCAGCAGGGTGGCGATGATGGCCTCGTTGTGCGGCCACCAGAACTTCATGTCTTGCCAGTATTCCTGAACGGGCTTGCCGTAGACGTCACGAAAATAGAAAAGGCCGCCATGCCGGTCATCCCAGCCCCGCTCCCACATGTAGTCGAGCATGCGGCAGCCGAGGTCGACGAGTCGAGGGTCCTTGTTCCTGTACCCCGCTTCATGGAGGATGAACCAGGCTGCCTCGATGGCATGACCGGGGTTGAGTGTCCGGCCATCGATATGGTCGATGATGGACCCGTCAGGCGCTACCTGTTCCATGACGCAGCGGATATCGTCTTTCACGAAGAAGGTTTCGATCTCGCGGATGCAGTCGTCGATCAGTTCGTCGCATCGCGGGTCACCGATCGTTTCCCGCAGCTGCTGGGCCGTGTTCATCATGATAATGTGGACCCCGATCCCTTTGGCAGGCCGCAGGCCCGTAAACTTGGCAGGCAGCAGGTTCGGATCATTCCTGTATGCGATGCATTGCCCGAATACTTCCCGGGCACGTCTTGCGGCATGCTCATCGCCGCTGGCTTTTGCATAGGCCGCTGCGGCGATGATGTAGAAGGTCTCTGAAAAAAAATACCGCCGTTTGCGGATCGGACTCCCATCCCTAGCCACATGAAAAAACATTCGGCCGTCGGTATCGAAGCCGTGTGCGTTCAAGAAATCGTACCCCAGCTTCGCCCCTTCCAGCCATTCCGGTCTTTTCTCCACGGTATTGTATAGGGTGGCGAGCATCCAGGCCGCCCGTCCCTGTATCCAGATCGCCTTGTCGTCGTCTATCAGCGTGCCGTCGGCATCGCGCATCAGCAGGTAGCCGCCGTGCTCCCTGTCATAGGAACGGGGGAACCAGAAGGGTATCGTACTCTCCAAAAGTTGTTTGCGGTAGAAATCTTCAAGCCCTAAGAGTCGCTCACTTTCGGTAGTCGTTTTCGTCATTTTTTTATTATTTCATTGACCGGTATCCTAACAAAATACAGATCCTTCACGCCTTCATACAACAGGCCAATGGTATGTTCGTCGATCCTGGTAAGAGATGAATAGCCGTAACCAGTGCGCTGGTCGATCGGCAAATGATGCACCGGCTGCCAGGTCTGACCCATATCGAGGCTGGCTTTCACCGTGATGTTGTACCGACCCGAAGAGGTGTTCGGATTGCTGAAGAAAAGGACTTCCCTTCGGATGCCGTCGGTGATGACGCTGGCCTTTATGAGACTGGCCATGCAGACGGGGTCGGGCAGGGCGTTGTAGGAGGTAGGGTGCTCCGTCCATCGGCCACCCAGATCGGTTGTCGTGGCCACGCTGCGAAACCCTCCCCGGTTGTCCCTCATGTTCAGCATAAGGGTGCCGGGCACGGTCTCGACGACCTGACTCTCGGTGGTGTTCGACTTGGGGCCCAGGATCTTGCCTGTCCAGGTCCGCCCGTTATCCTTGCTATGGATGATGGTGGAATGAGGCATTTTCTTTTCATCCCAGTATTGGGAGGCGAAAACAAGTGTGCCGTCCTGCATGGCGATGCCATTGCCGGGCCCGACGAAGAACAGATGCCAGGCGGGGTTCTTCACCTGAGGGGTGATGGTGTAGGGTGTCGTCCAGGTTAAGCCGTCATCCTCGCTGCTGACGAGTGCAAACTGACCCGTCGTGTCGGGCGACATGCCCGGCAGGGAGCCTGCGATGGAGCGGTTGCCCTTGCTCCATAGTGCCGCCACCCAGATCTTTCGGGTGACCGGGTCAAAAAGAATGGCGGGGTCCCCCACCCCGTTATTTTCATGCGGCGCGCCCATATCCATGATGATCCGCATCGGCGCCCAGGTGCGGCCTCCGTCGGTGCTCCGACTCAGTCCCACGTCGATGTGGCCGGGCAGGTCCGTACTGTTAAGGTAGCGTATGTCGTACACGGCCAGCAGGGTTCCCTTGTCGGTCGTTACGATGCCCGGTATGCGATAGGTATTGACCTTGTCATCCCCTCCCTTGCGGACGGCGACACCTATTCGTTTAGCCGTTTCCGTTAGATCGTGCGAGACATCGACGATCTTGCCAGCAGCATCTTTGAAGCTTGTGCAACGCAGATCTATTTTCCCGTCGATGGCGGCTTCGTCTTTCATGACGACACTGAACCAAAGGAAATGCACGCCGGGCGGGAGTTTCAGATCCACCGGCAGGTCGAATGCGCTGGCGGACGGCTGCACACTGGCGATCCGGTTGGCTGTCGTGAAGGGCTCGGCGCCCGTGAGGTAGAGATCGATCCTCTGGATGGCGGGAATTGCCGTGGCATTGAGGGATCCGCGAATGGTCTTGAACGTTTTCCCGGCATGTCCTGAAGGTATGTGGATGGCCATGCGGAGGATCGGGTTGGCCGGGATCCCTTTTATGACAGGGACATTCGGGGAATGGCTTGCGACAGTTACCGGTGCGGGGGGCTGTGCCATAGTGCCCTTGGAACAACCGATGATCCCCGTCATCATGGCCAGCAGCAAGGTCTTGAGGAGCAAGATGTTTCTTTTCATACTTGAAGCATTTGGTTGTAGGTCGTGTCATCTGTCTTCTGTCGCAGAAAAAGGAGCAATATGGCAATGCATGTGAACAGGATGCCTGCGGTCATGGCTAGGCCTGTGCCGAAGTTCCAGGCATCGGAGGATCGCCTCAGCCGAACCGTTGCGAAAGCGACGGCAGCGACATCGGTCAAATGCATGCGTCCATTGGCCGCAGGCCTGTGCAGGCGGGTGATGAACCGGCAGAGGACGGACAAATGCGCATGGAACACATCGATTCCGAAACCGAAGCAGAAGCCTGCCGCGATGAAATGGAAAATCTCCCGCTTCAGTCCGAAGAACAAGAGGGTCGGTATGGCCATTGAGAGGGCGATGGCGTCGACATGCGCGCGGTCGCGGAGGTTCCGCTGCACCCGAGGGACCGACAAGTCAGCACCGATCATGGCACCGGGGCATGAAGAGTCGGCAAGGTTCATGGAGTAGATGGATTCCGACAATGGCATATCGATGCGGGGCGCGAGTGAGCATATCCGGGAGTGGAGAAAGTCGGCTTTCGGTGCGAGACCGGCGGGCATGTGGCCTGCCAAGCCGACGCCCGTGATTGTCGGGAGGCAGCGGATTGGATCAAAGGTCTTCGCACAGCCCACAACGAGATTGATGGATGCCCGCAGGAAATGGCTTCCGATGAAGAGCCGGTTTTTGCCGACCCATTCGGCCACCCCTCCGGCGAGCTGGCTCATCCATCCGCAGGTGCCGCGGAAAGCCGCCAGGAGCCTGCCGAAGTCGGCGATATCGGGCATGATGTGAGGCTTCATGATGCCGAGCATCCTACGGTC
>CAJBPC010000270.1 GCA_903957405.1 uncultured bacterium
ACAATCACTGGATTGCCAGAGAAGTTGCGCAATGCCGTGTGAAGCACCGCACGGCCTTCGGTTGCATTGATCGCCTCGCCTGTGAACATGGCCTCGATGGCATCCCCGACCTTGGTTTCACGAGCCATTCGCAGCAGCAGATCCAACGTTTCATCGGTGATGATGTTCTTTGAATAGTCGAAAAACATATCACCCATCCTGATGCTATACCGCTCGAATCTACCGGGATCTTCCGCGAAAAGATCGCGCATCTGGGCTTTCCGCATATAATGATGGCTGTGCCGTAACAATAATTTCCATGCCAGGGTGGATGTGGGGTCGATCTTTGGGAACATGAGGGGGATCAGATTTCTTCAATGAGTTTAATGGTATGCGCGACCATTTCCGGCGTGATGTCCAAATGGAGTACCATGCGGAATCTGGTGGGGGAAACGCTGAAAAGCAGCACTTTTTTTTCATGCATGTGCTGCACAAAATCAGAGGGCGTCATCGGGGGGCGGACTTCAGCGATGATGATGTTCGTTTCGACCGGCAGGATATGGCTGATGAAAGGCTTTCGGGAAAGTGCTTCCGAGATCAGCCGTGCATGCTCATGGTCCTGTCCCAATCGGTTTATGTGATGCTCCAACGCGTATTTTCCCGCAGCAGCCAGCATGCCGGCTTGCCTCATGCCTCCTCCAAATACCTTTCTTATCCGTCTGGATCTCCGGATGAAGCCTTGATCACCCAACAACAGACTCCCGACCGGAGCACCCAGCCCCTTGCTCAGGCATATCGAGATCGTATGAAAAAGCCGCCCATATTCCTCCGCCCGCTGTCCCGTCGCAACAAGGGCATTGAACAACCGGGCCCCGTCAAGATGCAACGAAAGCCCATGAAGATCACATACATCCCTGATCCTGCGGATCTCCTCCATGTCGTAACAACTGCCACCACCTCGGTTAGAAGTATTCTCAAGCCCCACCATCCGTGAAACCGGCTTGTGGATGTCGTCAGGGTTGTTGATGGCCTGTAATACCTGCGAAGCAGTAATACGCCCATGGTTGCCTTGCAATAGCCGGACGGAACACCCTGAATTGAACGCAATTCCCCCTCCCTCGTACTGGTAAATATGCGAATCCTGGTCGCAGATCACTTCCTCTCCGGGCTGCGTATGAACTTTTATGGCAATTTGGTTGGTCATGGTGCCGCTCGGACAAAAAACAGCTGCCTCCATCCCGAACATTTCTGCAGCAAACCCCTCCAACTCGTTGATGGCAGGGTCTTCTCCGAAAACATCGTCCCCAAGAGGGGCTTCCCCCATGACCCTGCGCATTTCACGTGTCGGCCCAGTAACCGTATCTGATCTGTAATCAATGATCATGAAACGAAATTAATGCGAATTGTAAAATGTTTTAGCTTAAAACTCCTTAATTTTGTGGATATTATGAGAACTTATAACATCCTGTGTTAAGTTTTTTTCACCCCACCCTATGAAAAACATAATATCGTATATATATTTGTTTCACTATCGTGGTTTTACGATAGCAGACGATCTTAAAATTTCTTAAGACTGGCTCCTCTGAACACAAAAACAAATAGTAATTCGATCAAGTCACCAGACATTAGTAATTCAATTCAGGTATGAGGCAACTTAAGATAGCAACACAAATCACGAATCGTGACTCACAGGCGGTCGAGAAGTATCTCCAGGAAATCTCCAAAATTTCCATGATCACGCCGGAAGAGGAA
>CAJBPC010000271.1 GCA_903957405.1 uncultured bacterium
CCATCCAAACGACAAGCTGACCGGCGGCGGCACCTGTGAGTTGAGCAAGAATATATGACGGGATCTGCTGCCATTGGAAGCTGCCCGTGATGGCAAGTGCAAGGCTGACAGCAGGGTTTAGGTGAGCCCCACTTGAAGCGGCAGAGACAAAAACGCCGATGAAAACAGCCATTGACCATCCCGTGGCGATCACCATCCAGCCGCCACCCTGGCCTTTACTTTTTGCAAGGACAACATTGGCAACGACACCGTTGCCGAATATGATGACAAGGGAGGTGCCGATGAATTCAGCGATGAGTGGAGACATGCAACCGTATTTATGCGGAAGATATGAAAAATACAAGGCGCAAAAAAGGGTCCCCATCAGGAACCCTTAAATATGCTTGCGTCATGATTGATCTCGATCAAAAATCATCGTCTTCATCATCGAATCCGCCGGAATCGTCAAACAGACCCATGTCTTTAAACTCGTCGTCCACCGCAAAATCCTCGTCTTCTCCGGCTTTCTTGCCGGTACCGGTCTTCTTAGACTTGGACTTAGGAATATCAAACTCATTGAAGTCCGGATCCCAGCTATCTTCCTCCTCAGGCTTTTCCCATTCATCTACGACGTCATCTCCTTCATCGTCTTCGTCATCATCCGACTTCCCTTTTTTGGACGGCGAGGCGATTCCGGAACTACCGACCTTGGGGGATGTACCATCCTCAAGGTCGTCTTCCTCATCGCCTTCATCCTCCTTTTTCCTGGATTTGGATGTGGTTTTCTTGATACTCTCCTGTTCGGCCGAAGGTGCCGTTTTTTTTGCCGGGGCTTTTTTTTGTTTCTCAGATTTGGCCATACGATGGTTCTATTCGAAACGTAAAATTTCAGAGAGTTTATTAAACCTCCAAATTTTTTTTATGCAATATTGTTTTAAAAATCAGTCCTTGCTTGAAGGGATGATCTGGTCCCGTCCCGGACCATTAGAAATATACGTGACAGGAGCCCCAAGAAAGCCATTGATATGGTCGATGTAAGCCTTCATGCCATCCGGAAGCGCTGCGTATTCCTGGACGCCTGTGATGTCCGTCTGCCAGCCTGAGAATGACCTGTAAACAGGTTCTATGGCAGTCTTCATCATCTGATAGGGCACAGTAGCCTGTTGCTTACCATGGATGCTATATGCCTCGCAAGCTTTCAATTCAGGAAATTCATCGAGCACATCGGCCTTTGTCATCACCACCTGGGTGACGCCATTGATCATGCATGCATAGTGCAGTGCCACGAGATCGATCCATCCGCATCGGCGGGGCCTACCGGTGGTCGCACCGAATTCATTGCCTACGACACGGAGTTTCTCTCCCGTCTCGTCGTGCAGTTCCGTTGGGAAAGGGCCTGAACCAACACGTGTGCAATAGGCTTTTGTGACCCCTATCACCTCCCTTATCTTCTGTGGGGCGACACCAAGTCCGGTGCAGACACCAGCAGAGATCGTATTGGAGGATGTGACAAAAGGGAATGTACCGAAATCGACATCAAGCATGCTTCCCTGTGCACCTTCCGCAAGGATTTTCTTGCCTTGGCGGAGTTGTTCGTTGATATGATATTCGCCGTTAACGATCTTGAACTGGCGGAGCAGCTCGATCGCATCGAAAAATTCCTCCTCCCAGGCGGAGATATCCTCCTGAAATCCAAAGGAATCAAGCAGCCTTTGGTGCTTCATCCGGAGCCTGATATACTGTGTCGTAAAATTCTTGTCAAGGATATCCCCTACCCGGAGTCCGTTCCTACCGGTTTTGTCCATGTAAGCGGGTCCTATTCCCTTCAGGGTGGACCCGATCTTTTCAACGCCTTTTGAGAGCTCGGACGCTTTATCAAGTGCCCTGTGCGTAGGCAAGATCAGGTGGGTGCGCTCGGAGATGCAGAGGTTCTTTCGGGCATCTATACCCATTTGGGCGACCTTGTCGAATTCCTTTGAGAGCGTGACCGCGTCTAGTACGACACCACTGCCTATGATGTTTTGAGTATGCTCGTGGAAGATGCCGGAAGGTATCTGATGGAGAACAACCTTGACTCCGTTAACATAGAGGGTGTGTCCTGCATTGGGTCCTCCCTGAAAACGGGCAATGATGTCATATTTCGGAGCGAAATAATCCACGATCTTGCCTTTTCCTTCATCCCCCCACTGCAATCCTAGAAGTACGTCAACCATTTGTGCTTTTTTGTGCCATTAAGAGCCGCACAAAAGTAATTGAATGCTTGCAAGGATGGAAATTTAAAAGCTTTCATTCCGGGAGGGTTCTGCATCATATCGTTCCACGGCATGGATGCCTGAGAGTTGCTTGAGGCTTCCGACAAGATGTTCCAGTTCGTCTTTGTCATGTACAAAGAGTCGAATGTTGCCATGAAAAACCCCATCCTCCGCTTCCACGGTGATGGCGTTGATATTTATCTTGAGTTCACCGGAGATCAGGTTGGTGATCTTGTGAATGACCCCGACGTCGTCGATGCCGGTGATCCTAAGCCCGGTGAGAAAGGAAATCTCTTTGTTCTTTGCCCATTTGGTCTTGACGACACGATGGCCGAAGTTGGTCATGAGGCTGGCGGCGTTGGGGCAGTTCGTCCGGTGTATGACAAGTCCTTTGCCGGTGGACACGAAACCGAAAACAGCGTCTCCGGGAATGGGCTTGCAGCAGTTCGCCAGGTTATACATGATCTTGTCGCTGCTCTCTCCGAAGATGATCAGTTCAGTATCCTTGCGCGGCAAGTTCTTGGAACCTTCGTTGTCCTGTTTGAGTTCCTGTTCCGTCCGAACCGGCTTGGGCGGTTCAAGTTTATCCCCGAGTACTTTGAACTCCTTGAGTTCCCGTAGGTCGATCGTCTTCACAGCGATCCGATAGAGAAGGTCGAGGTGCGACTGCAACTTATAGAAGGTGGTGAGTTCTTCGATATTATGGCTGTTATTGGCGGCACCCATGGCTTCCAGCTTACGCTGAAGGATGTACTTGCCCTCTTCTGCGACCTTGCGCTTCTCTTCCTTAAGAGCGTCTTTGATCTTCGATTTGGCCTTTGCCGTGACCACAAGATTCAGCCAGTCATCATTAGGCTTCTGCTTATTGGAAGTGATGATTTCTATCTGGTCGCCGCTTCGCAGCTTGTGGCCAATGGGGACAAGTTTATGATTGACCTTTGCCCCGATGCATTTAGAACCGACGGCACTATGGATGGCAAATGCGAAGTCCAGTGATGTGGATCCGACAGGCAGCATCTTCACATCCCCCTTTGGAGTAAAAACGTATATCTCCTCTGCAAGGAAGGACGTCTTGAAATCCTGCAGGAAATCGATGGAGCTGAGTTCCTGGTTGCCGAGCGCTTCCCGGATCTGACCGAACCACTGATCGAACCGGTCGCCCTCCTGCCCTGCCCCCTCTTTGTATTTCCAATGTGCGGCCAGTCCCTTTTCTGCAATCTCATTCATCCTTTTAGACCGAATCTGAACTTCCACCCAACGTCCTTGTGGCCCCATCACCGTGGTGTGCAGGGCCTCGTACCCATTTGACTTGGGATTACTTAGCCAGTCGCGCAACCGTTCCGGTGATGGCGTGTACATGTCGGTGATGAAAGAATAGATCTTCCAGCAATCTTCTTTTTCGCGCTCCTGTGGGCCGTCAACAATGATCCGGATGGCAAAGAGGTCATACACCTCTTCAAATTCCACCTGTTTCTTCTTCATCTTGTTCCAGATGGAATGAATGGACTTGGGACGGCCGAAGATTTCATAAGTGATCTCTGCGCGGTCCATTTTATCGCGGATGGGCCGGATGAACTCGTTGATGTATCTGGTGCGCTCGCGTCTGGTCTCCGACAACTTTCGGGCGATCTCCCGGTACATGTCAGGTTCAAGATACTTCATGGACAGATCCTCCATCTCGGTCTTGATGGCATACAGGCCCATCCGATGGGCAAGTGGCGCATAAACATAGATCGTCTCGGAGGAGATTTTCAGTTGTTTCTCCCGCTTCATGCTGTCCAACGTCCGCATGTTATGCAGGCGATCAGCCAATTTGATGAGGATGACCCGTGGGTCGTCGGTGAGGGTGAGCAGGATTTTTTTGAAATTATCTGCCTGCTGGCTGGCATTCGTGTCAACGACATTAGAGATCTTGGTGAGGCCGTCGATGATCCGGGCGATTTCTCCACCGAACTCCCGCTCCACATCCTCCAGCGATATATCCGTGTCTTCGACGGTGTCATGCAGCAGGGCACAGATCGTCGACCGTACGCCCAAACCGATTTCTTCCACGCAGATGCGTGAGACCGCCAGCGGATGAAATATATACGGTTCGCCGCTTTTACGCCTCATGGTCTTATGGGCCTCCACCGACATCTCGAACGCGCGGCGGAGCAGCGTCTTATCACCTGCCTTTACTTTGGGCTTCAAGACCTTCAGCAATGCCCGGTATTGGCGGACGATCTCCTTATTCTCCTGCTCCTCTGTAAGGTTGTATTTTAGCGGTACAAATTGTGGCTCCGTAGTATCCATCACATTCAAATTTACTGAAAATAGCGGTTATTGAATGAATGTTGACGGGAAACTGATACCTTTGCCCGCCATTTACAAATAGAAAGTGCTGGGACAACCGGGCATTAGGGTATTGCTTACTGTTTGATATTCAATGCCTTTATCGCTAAAACCCAGATCAAACTGTTGAAGTGGAACGCGGGTGTGGTGAAATTGGTAGACAC
>CAJBPC010000272.1 GCA_903957405.1 uncultured bacterium
CGTGTCGATACGGGGGTCTTTCACCAGACCGACGGTATCGCAGTATATTGTCAGAGTACTAATAAAAGGGATAAAAAGTTTCTAGGGGCAAAAAAAAAGGGCCAGGATAGAAATCCAGCCCGTTTTAAAATCCAATATCCTATGAAAAACCGTAGTAAAGATAAGGGTGTTTTTGAAAGAAAAACAGGCTTTACCCGGCTATTTTTCCACATACTGAATTCAAACTTGCAACCTGTTGGTTATTAGGAGATATAGGTCAAAAAAATATATGAAGTGCCTGTTCCTGCATTTCTACTAGCCGAAAAATCCCTTACTCTTCCTCCGGGTGCTTGAGCCAAGTCCAAGCGCACCCAGCAGGGTACGGGTCAGTATGCTCGCCGCTGTTCTCCCGGCCTGCCGTACGACGGAGCTCTCGAGTATCGTCTCCACTGTTGATTTCCCGGACTCCCGTGGATTTTGTTTGATAGGCATATCCGATGCACCCGCAGCGGCTTCTATTTTGGCTGTGAGCATCTCATAGGCACTGTGGCTGTCCATTGCCTGTTCGTATTTTTTGACCAAAGCGGAGCTGCGCACCAATTGTGTGACCTCTTCCTGCGACAGTACGTCCATTCTCGTGGCAGGGGGCATCAAATAGGTATGTACGAGTGGTGTCGGGATACCTTTCTCATTGAGCATTGTGACAAGTGCTTCACCGATTCCCATCTGCGTCAAAAGATCCTCCACCTTGTAGTAGGTCGTCTCCGGATAGTTCTGTGCAGCTAGTTTGATCGTCTTTCGGTCGGCTGCGGTGAAGGCTCGCAAGGCATGCTGGATCTTTAGTCCGAGCTGTGAGAGCACGGATGCAGGAACGTCCTGAGGATTCTGGGTGCAGAAGAAAATCCCCACCCCTTTTGACCGGATGAGCTTGATGACCGTCTCGATCTGCTGCAGCAAGGCTGGGGTGGCTTCCTGAAAGATCAGATGGGCTTCATCGATGAACAAAACGAGCTTGGGCTTTTCAAGGTCGCCTTCCTCGGGAAAGGTTGCATAGATCTCTGCCAGGAGCCCTAGCATGAAGGTGGAAAACAACTTGGGACGGTTCTGCATGTCCGTCACCCGTAGAATATTGATCATACCCCGTCCGTCGGGGCCGATGCGGGTGAGGTCTTCTACGTCAAAGGATGGTTCTCCGAAGAAGCTGTCCGCACCCTGCTGCTGCAATTCGATGACCTTCCTGAGGATGGTTCCTGTCGTGGAGGTTGATATCTTCCCATATTGCGCTTCCACCTCTTTCTTGCCTTCATTGCCGATGAACTGCAGCACTTTGATAAAATCCTTTAGGTCCAGCAAGGGCATGCGCTCATCATCGCAGTACTTGAAGATCATGGATACCACGCCTTCCTGCGTCTCGTTAAGACCCAGGATTTTCGAGAGCAGTATGGGTCCGAACTCGATAACGGTACTGCGTAAGCGAACGCCCGGCTCGCCGCTGAGCGACAGCAATTCTACCGGGAAGGTGGCAGGCTGGTAATCCCCTTCGCCGATCTTTGCCATACGCTCACTGATTCTTTCGTTTAGTGAGCCTGGTGCTGCGATTCCGCTCAGGTCGCCTTTTATATCCATCATCAGCACGGGTACACTGGCATTGCTGAGGCCTTCAGCCAGAACCTGCAACGTTTTTGTTTTCCCTGTGCCGGTTGCACCGGCAATGAGTCCGTGCCGATTCATGGTCCGCAACGGAACACGCACCATCGCTCCGGTGAGCACTTCACTTCCGAGCACTGCGGCACCCAGCAGGAAACTCTCCCCTTTGAAAGTGTATCCCTGTGCTACGATGTCATTGAAAGCCGACTGGTCAGCCATATTGAAATATTTATGGGAAGATAAACAAAAGGTAGCCTCCGCAAAAGTCCAGATCCATCGAAATAAATAAAATAAAAAGCAGCGCAAAAGCCGCTATAGGCAAGCGACCTGACAGTCCTCCTCTGATTCAAACATTAAGATAGCGCTATGCTGCATGATGAAAGATTTATCTCCGAAGTACATCACTTCCGTGACACCACTCACGAGAAAAAATACAAGATCCCCTTCCTTGGCCTGCAGCAGAACATATACTATAGGATCTCCGCCATACTTCCAGGATTCATCCCTGCCGCAATCGGGATCGCATGACCCGGACCGGTGTTGATAAGATATACCTGTTAGACTTTCTCTCGCTCATGCACCCTAAGCAGGAGATGAAGACCACGATCCGTCCAGTTCTCTGTATGATAGTTTTTTACAAATACCCTGTTGCAGATGATGATCAGCTTCCTGAATTTGTTGTTCTCCGTGACATGAAGCGCGAAGCGATTTTACGGAATCGCATTATTTAATATTTAAAGATGAAACTGGCATTGGTTTTGTTTAACAAAACTTTATCCCCAAATTGTTTCACGCATGGAGGGGAATATTTTTATTTGTTAAAATCATCCCCATATGAGTTCAGAGAACGTTAAAGCCAAGATTCTCCTATGCGAAGACGATCCCAACCTCGGGATGGTACTCAAGAATTACCTTGAGATAAATGATTACGAAGTTGTCCTGGAGCGTGATGGGAGACTGGGCCTGGCAGCATTCCAGCGAGAGAAATTCGACCTCTGTCTGCTTGATGTGATGATGCCCAATATGGACGGATTCAAACTCGCAGAGGAGATCCGTGACATCAATCCTGACGTCCCCCTCTTCTTCGTCACGGCGAAGACCATGAAGGATGATGTCCTGCAGGGGTACAAACTCGGCGCCAACGACTATATCACAAAGCCATTCGACAGCGACGTATTGCTCATGAAGATCAAGGCGAACCTGAAAAGAAACGAGGAACTGAACAGAGAGAATGTCAATATGGTTTTCGAGTTGGGCAGGTTTCATTTCAATCCGAAACTCCGCGAATTGACCATCAATGGTGAAACGAGCACACTCTCCCCGAAAGAGAACGAACTCCTCAAATTGCTCGCAGAATACAAGAACGACCTGTTGCAGCGTGAGATCGCACTCAAGAAGATATGGGGCAGTGACACCTATTTCAACGGAAGGAGCATGGATGTGTACATCGCCAAACTGAGGAAGCTTCTGAAAGAGGATGAGCATCTCCGCATCGTGAACATCCATGGGAACGGCTTCATGCTGGAAGACAAATCCCTAAAATGAATATCAATCCTGCGGGGACATTCAGAAGGTCTGCGGCATCCCTTTATGGGAAAAGCAGGTTCTCTGAATGGCCCTCCCTTGGATTCCTGCCCAGGTGCTGATATGCCCTTTCCGTAAC
>CAJBPC010000273.1 GCA_903957405.1 uncultured bacterium
ACCAAAGATGCATTTCACCAAGATCCTCGACGAATTGTACCATGATGCCGCCATTCGCCCGATACTCTGCGTGGGTATACATGCAGGACACGACCGCCGACATGAATATGGCACGGCCGGTCACCCCGATTACCTCGGACGAGGTTCGAAAGCAGACCGGTTCGCACATTTCATCTTCACCGAACTGCTCCCTTTCATCCGCAACCACACCGGTACAAACCATTTCAGGGACAAGTCGTTCTGTGGATTTTCCCTGGGTGGACTGATGGCAATCGATATGGTGTGGAACCATCCTCATGAATTCAGATGCACCGGTGTCTTCAGCGGATCCCTCTGGTGGCGATCGAAGGCACTCGACGACGGGTATGATGAGGATAAACACAGAATCATTCACGACAGGATACGGTCCATCGATCACGATGCACCCTGGCTCCGGTTTTTCTTCCAGACAGGCTTGCTCGACGAGACGGCAGACCGAAACAATAACGGCATCATCGATTCAGTAGATGATACACTCGACCTGATTCGGGAATTGGAGCTTAAAGGCTATGTGAATGGAACCCATATCCGCTATCTCGAACTGGCAGACGGGAAACACGATGTCGAAACATGGGGGAAGGCCTTCCCAGAATTCCTGACTTGGGCATTCCCTCCCTTGGGAAAATAATAAAGAATCCCGCAACGGACAGACGCCCTCACGCATGAAGATCATCTTTGTCCGCTCCGGGATTCTTTGTCAGGCCAGTTGACTTACTGTACCTTGAACTTCACATCGGTATTTTCCCAAAGAATCGAAACCACGCCATTGCTGATGGCATAGGTGAGCTTTTCTGTGGACGATTTCGATTTACCGGCAGCCACCTTCACCCGAAGTACGTCATCCTCCTGCTTGTAACGGTATGAACCCCATTGATTCCATGTCTTGTTGAAGATGATCGTCCACTCGCTTTCGCCGGGAATCGCAAACAATCCATATTTGCCCTTTGGAAGTGCCTGCCCTTCAACCTTGACATCGCTGTCAACTTCGAAGATGGTCGCTTCATTGGCACCGGCACGCCAGATCTTGCCCAATGGAACCATATCGCCAAACACCTTGCGGCCTTTCATGGAAGGCGCACTGTAGTCGATCGTGATCGTGGCATTGCCAGCCTTTCCTGTGGCTTTCGCCGGCGGACTTGGACGGGTCTCCTTGTTCTCCTGAGCACAGGAACCGAGGCCGCCAATAAGCATCACGGTCAGCAATAATAACGACGCTGTTTTATTCATGTTTGTTTTTTTTAGAGAATACCTAACAATAAAGAGTTAAAAAATGTTCATGAGGTTGCATGCCCAACCGGTCTGTTCAACTGACGCTTGTACAGCTGGATGGTGTTATCCAGCCCGTAATAAAGTGCATCGCAGATGAGGGCATGCCCGATGCTCACTTCGTCAAGCCATGGGATCTGAGCTGAAAAAAAGGCGAGGTTCTGCAGGTTCAGATCATGCCCGGCATTTAGTCCGAGACCCAGCCTCCTTGCCTCGATCGCAGCATCCCTGAAGGGCTTCACAGCAGCCTCGCAGTCACTGGCGAAAAGTTGAGCATATGACTCCGTATAGAGTTCGACCCTGTCGGCACCGGCATCCGCTGCTCCTGACACCATCGCCGGGTCAGGGTCGCAAAAGACGGATGTGCGGATCCCAGCGGCCTTGAACACGGCTATGATCTCCTTCAGATAATCTTGATGGACGATGGTATTCCATCCATGGTCAGACGTAAGTTGGCCTTCCGCATCCGGCACCAAAGTCACTTGCCCGGGCTTGAGTTCCAACACGAGGTCTACGAATTTCTGCTCCCTGCAATTGCCTTCGATATTGAACTCGGTACTGATGACGCTGCTGATATCCCGCGCATCCTGATACCGGATATGCCGTTCATCCGGACGGGGATGTATGGTCACGCCATCAGCCCCGAAACGCTGCACATCGATGGCCACTTTCACCACGTCAGGGTTGTTGCCGCCACGGCTGTTCCGAAGGGTGGCGATCTTGTTGATATTCACGGCTAGTCGGGTCATCCTACAAAATTATTTATGCCTGTTGCGAAGATGGTGATTTTTTCACAGAGACCATCGGTTGCTTGGAAT
>CAJBPC010000274.1 GCA_903957405.1 uncultured bacterium
GGCCTGGCCTGGGTTGACGGTTTCTATTACGCCGCCACCGCGGAAGGATTGAAACGTGCAGTTTCCTCGGTACAGAATCTTTCTGATTTTCGCAATTGGCAAACGGTTGTCGGCAATGGACTCAGTTCCGGTGCATGTGATGCCGTCGCTTCCTTGGGCAATGCAGTGGCTGTGCTCAAGCAGGATACCGTCTTTTTGCAGAACGGCACCGGATGGCGCAGCATCCTTGCAGACGGATGGCCGACAACGGGATTCAACGTGTCCGGCGGGAAGCTACTTGTATCCCAGTCCCTTTCCTTCGCCGGTCGGGTCGCGGTGATAGACGCTTCCGGAGCCGTCGTTTCGCGGGTCACGGCAAAAGATCTTTCGATACCCCGACAGGTGGTGGTTGATGGGGCCGCTTTCTGGGTGGCAGATCAGAACAACGGCCTGATCCGTATCACCAATAGTCAGTTTGAACGGATTTTTCCAAACTCACCGATCAATATCTCATCAGGTGACATGACTTTTTTGGATGGAAGCCTGTGGGCCGCGGCGGGTGCTGTGAACGAAGCCTGGAATTATTTATACAACCCTAACGGGATTTACACTTTCAAAGAAGGGGTTTGGGAGAATATAAACCTGTATGCATATCCTAAAATCGACAGCTTACTGGATTTGATCACAATCGCCGGGGATCCTGCCACCGGATCCGTTTTTGCCGGATCCTTTGGGGGCGGTCTCTTAGAGATATCCCGTGACCGCAGCATGCGGATCTATAAGCAGCAGACCGGCCTACAGGCCACCGTCGGCGATCCGGGATCTTATCGAGTAGCCGGTCTTGCCTTTGATGAAAACAGTAACCTCTGGATATCCAATTATGGTGCCCCGCAGAATCTTGTCGTGAAGCGTAAGGACGGAATCTGGACGCGATTCACCATCCCTTTTCTGCATACGGAGAATGCCATTACGCAGATCCTGATCGATGAGTTCGGACGCAAATGGATCGTATCACCCAAGGGCAACGGGTTATTCTGTTTTGATGACGGAGGCACAATGGACAATATCTCGGATGACCGCTGGAGATACTTCCGTCAGGGCAAGGCCAACGGAAATTTGCCGTCGTCGGAAGTGCACTGCATCGCTACCGACCGGGATGGCTTCATCTGGGTCGGCACGTCAAAGGGTATCGCCATCGTGCAATGCATCGATGATGTCTTTTCAGGGAGTTGCGAGGCCTTTCTGCCGGTGGTGCAACAGGACGATTTCGCAGGGTATCTCTTCGGTGAAGAAGAAGTACGCACCATCGCGGTGGATGGTGCCAACAGGAAATGGATAGGGACAAAAAATGGGGTGTGGCTGGTCAGCAGTGACGGATCGAAGGTCATTCACCGGTTCACGGAAACGAACAGCCCGCTTCTCAGCAACATCATCCATCGAATTGCAATTGACCCGATCACCGGCGAGGTTTTCATATCCACGTTCAACGGCATTTGTTCCTTCAGGGGGACCGCAACAGTGGGTCTTGAGCAGTCCGCCGAGGTATTGGTATTTCCTAATCCCGTACCTCCCGGATTTGCCGGAACGATCGCCATCCGTGGACTGATGCGTGATGCCATTGTGAAGATCACGGAGCCTGGTGGCAGACTGGTGTACCAAACACGGGCACTCGGAGGACAGGCTGTTTGGAACGGCAGAAATTATAAAGGCGAAAAAGTCGCCAGCGGGGCTTATCTCGTGATAGCATTGAATGAGGAGGGCAAGGAACGGATCGTGACAAAAATCTTCCTCATCAAGTAGCGGATTCATTCCATTGTCACCAATAATATCCTCATCGACAAAATATGTTGCACAAAACAAAGGCCATCGTGATGAGGTCTGTGAAGTATGGAGAGACGAGTCTTGTTGTCAGCCTTTTCACAGAGTTGTTCGGCATGCAGAGCTATATGGTCAAGGGCGTTCGCAAAGAGGCAGTGAAATCATCACTCAGAGCCAGCCAGTTCCAGCCGGCGACATTGCTCGACCTGGTCGTCAACCATCAGGAGCGCCAGGGCTTGCAGCATATCCGCGAATGCCGGTGGGCCATGCTATACACCGGGATCGACCGTGACATCCGCAAGCAATCCGTCGCGGTATTCATGATCGAATTGCTTATGAAATGCAATAAACATCCTGATCCCCAACCCGATCTTTTTCATTTTGTGGAGGATGCATTGGTGGCACTCGACATCGCAATCCCGATTGTCACTGCTAATTTCCCCGTCTATTTTTCCATTCACCTTTCCCATTTTTTCGGCTTCAGGATGGAAGACACCTATGATGCCGATCACAATGTGCTCGACATAAGGGAAGGCGTATTCTTGAAGGAGCCTCCAGATCACCCTCATTGGGTTGGAGGAGATCTGAGCCATGGAGTCAGTCAGTTTCTGAAGGCACAGCAACCGGAAGACCTGCAAGACTTCAGCCTGGGCCGGGATCTGAGAAGGCGGTTGCTGGATGCCTGTCTTCAGTTCTATGCCATCCACATGCAGGATTTCGGAAAGATGCGGTCGATAGCCGTGTTGCAGGAGATCCTAGATTGACAGGTATCCTTGCCGTCCAAATGCCGGCAATAAAATCAGATGGATGCGTTGGGCCGCAGCCTCACAAGATGCGTTTTGACTTGAGGTCTTCGTCCAACAGTACGATTCCGGGTCGCTTTCCCTTCGCGAAACTGCCCAAAGTATGATCATATCTCAGTGCCCTCGCTCCGTTGAGTGTAGCCCACTGAAGAACGGTCTCCAGTGCGAGGTTGGGGAAATGCTCCAGGATCGTGCGGATTTCTTCGGTGATACTCAGCCGGTAGTTGCTGCTCAGGCTGTCTGTCCCTAAAATAATGCTGCGCCCATCCTTCATCAGTTCTGTGATGGGCGGTGTTTTGGATTCGATGTAAAGATTTGCATTACTGCAGATGCAATAGTGCAGTTTGAGGTTATTTTTTGCGGCATGATCATCTGCGAATCGCAGGTCATCCGGCGATGTGCAGGTATTATGTACCAGGATGATATCCTGGCCTTTGTTGAAATGCGGCAGTACGGAACGGATGCTGGACACTCCGGTGGTGGGGAATGGTGTCGATTGATGTCCGAACCGTTCGAAAAACGGAAGGAATGGTCCTGTTCCTGACCGGTAGAGTTCATCTTCTGCGGGTGTTTCCTGGTTGTGCATGGAAATGACTTGCCCTTCCGTTGCTTCGTTGATGAGCCGGAAGCTGAGGGGGCTTATGCTGTAGGGGGCGTGTGGAGCTATGTTGGAGCGGAACGTCTGAGATGCAGCGGAGGAAAGATCTTCCCCTGTCCGAAATTTGTCGCGAATGTCGATGAAATGCGCTATCCGCTCGTGTGCTTTTGCATCTGTGAAGCTCAGTACTTCTATGAAATTCGTCCATTGGATGCGGCTTTGTCTTTTGAGGTCGACCGTATCGGTGGTGTTGCATATGTCTCCGACGGCGACGATTCCATCATCCCACATCTCCCGATCGGCATCTTTCATGGCGGAAAGGATATGATCCCTGGAGAAGTTCCTTTTTTCAACGATCTGCTCTAGGAACGCTATCAAGCCTGTTCCTTGCTGCACCTGATTTTTAAGATGGCTTAGTTCCAAGTGGCAATGGGCGTTGACGAATCCCGGTGTAAGTATTCCCTCAAAATACCGTATGCCATCTCCGGCTTCTTCTTTGCAGACCAGGTCAAGTACCCTGCCATCTTCATCTGTTACCAGCACGGTATCCGGCTCAGCCATTCCGTTACCTGTAAAGATCCTGTCTGCCGAGAATTTGAGCATAAACCAGATTTCAGGGAGTGATGGATGCCGGGGTTACTATTTACGAGCGACAGCTTGTTAATTACCAATAACTTTGCCGCCTCAAATTACGCCATAAATGCTGGACAAGTTAGAAGCCATCAAAGCCCGATTCGATGATCTCGGGGTAGCCCTTACCAACCCTGCGATCGTGGGCAACAATCAGAAGTTCGCTCAAGTCAGCAAGGAATACCGGAGTTTGGAAAAGATCGTGAATGCCTACACGGAATACAAGCGCTTGCTCGATGACATTGCCTTCAACCGGGAAGCGCTGATGGGGGATGACGATGAGTTAAGGGAGCTTGCGAAGGAGGAGATCGACGCACTCGATGAAAAGAAGACGGAGATGGAAGGTAGCATTAGAAATCTCCTGATCCCGAAAGACCCGCAGGACGAGAAGAATGCCATCATTGAGATTCGGGCGGGCACCGGCGGTGACGAGGCGTCCCTTTTTGCCGGGGATCTCCTGCGGATGTATATCCGCTATTGTGAGGGCCGGGGTTGGAAGACCAACGTGCTTTCGGAGAATGAAGGATCTGTCGGCGGCTACAAGGAAGTGCAGCTGGAAGTGCTGGGAGACGACGTTTACGGCACACTTAAGTTTGAAAGCGGGGTGCACCGGGTGCAAAGGGTTCCTGATACGGAAGCCAGCGGAAGAGTCCATACCAGCGCCGCTACCGTGGCGGTCATGCCGGAGGCGGAGGAAGTGGATGTGGATATCCGGGATAGTGATGTGAAGATGGAGACCTCCCGCAGCGGAGGTGCCGGGGGGCAGAACGTCAACAAGGTGGAGACGAAAGTCATGCTCACCCATATAGCGACCGGGACGGTCGTCATCTGTCAGACCGAACGCACGCAGTTGGGGAATCGGGAAAAAGCGATGCAGATGTTGAGAACCCGCCTTTACGAGGAGCAGGTCCGCAAACAGGAAGATGAGATCTCCCGCCATAGAAAGAGTCTTGTCAGCACTGGGGACCGTTCTGCAAAGATCCGCACATATAATTTCCCGCAGGGCCGTGTCACCGACCATCGGATCGGCCTGACACTATACAATCTTGGGGAAGTCCTCAATGGTGGAATCAGGGAGTTTATCGACGCTTTGCAGTTTGCAGAGAATGCCGAGAAGCTGTCAAATCAACATTGACATCATCATGTACCCGTGGCAGTCATGTCCTGACCGGTGCTTGGCCTAATTTCGATTTGTCAAATGCAGGAGTCCAGCATAGTCCTGTGTGTTTTTACATTTCAAATCAATTCAACCATGTTAGATCAACTTTTAAAGGTACTGGTAAGCCAGGGACAGCAGACTGTTGTGCAGAACCAGGATATTCCCAATCAATACAACCAGCAGGTCATTGGAGAAGCGGGCAACAGCATCATGAATGGTCTGCAGGGGATGCTTGCCAATGGCGGACTTACGCAGATCATGCGCCTTTTTGCCGGTAATGGCGGAGGGCAGGGCCAGCTTGCGGGTATCACAGGGATGCTTTCCAATCCATTGGTCCAGCAAATGATCCAGTCTTTTACGGGAAAGATCACGCAGCAGTACAACCTTAGCCCAACAGCAGCTCAGCATGTAGGAGCCTCGCTGATTCCACAGGTGCTTCAGTCTCTAACGCAGCAGGTGAATGATCCGAATGATCCGAGCATCGATGTCAATGGCATCATGCAATCGCTCACGGGCGGTCAGGCAGGTGGATTCAATTTTAATGATCTGGCATCGAAGATCGCGGGTGGTGTGAGTGGTGATGTGAACGGAGATGGTGTGGTGGATATGCAGGACATGATCGCTTCTGTTTCCGGGGCGGCAAAAAATCAACAGCAGGCCGGCGGGAATCCTATCATGGATATGATTTCCCAATTCATGAAATGATCGATTCTTGATGTATCACCTGGGAGAGATGATGACTCATGAGGTCCATCCTTCCGGGTTTTTTTATTTACGTTTTCACAGTTCTTTATGAATGTTCGTCATCGAAAACGCATCATATAATAGTTGACAACAGCATTGCAAGAAGCTAGGGAAAGAGTGTAACGAAGGAAAGAGAGGCGTTGTCGACCTTTGCATAGGATTAACAAAATGGAATGCAACTTCAGTCAGGATTTTGCATCTATAATAATAAGCAGTCAAGTTTTTCTCATAAGCAGTTAGTTTTGGTTACGGCCCCTATTTCCATAGGGGCTTATTTTGTGCGCCGGACATGGTAATTACGCTATAGGGTGCAAGTCCCGAACACGCTTTACAGTAAGGAGTGTTAGCCAAGAGCAAGGGTGTCGCAGGCGACTGCGAATCTGAAGGAAGCTGGCGGCAAATATGGGAGCCTACGAACAGAAACTGCATATAAGGCGTGGTGATGCGGGTGATGTTGCTAAACAAACAGAAGCCCTATTACTGTACGGAGCATCCCCACGTAAATGCAGAGGCTACATCCATAGAAAGCGAGTTGCCTTACTCCGGGAGATCTGCCGGTAATCTGTTAGAGGTACGCGCGAGTGCCAAAGAAGAAACATCATTCAGAGCAAAGAAA
>CAJBPC010000275.1 GCA_903957405.1 uncultured bacterium
CGACTTCCTTACGGCCCTCATATTGATTGTGCGACTGCGTATATGCCAGCTTGAAGCGTTCTTTCGACTTTTCATAGCTGATATCCGCATTATGATAGTCGAAAGTCACTCCGTTGAAGGATACAAGCGGAAATGCATTCTGACCGACACCTGCTGCGGCACGGCCTGTTTTTTCACTCCTTCCGTAACCTAATGCGATGGCGATGACATTTGGATGCAAACCGGGAATCACCAAAATCGGGAGGAACAACTCCTTGCCGCCGGCAACGATCTTGACTACAGGCTTATCAACCTCCACTTCATAGTTATCATCCACGGCGATACCCAATTCCTTGGCCATCGCAAAAGAAATGACTGCGTAATTATCCCATGTTGCTTTCGTGATCGGATCAGGCATTTCTTGCAACCATGGATTGTTGGCACTTTTTCCGCTTCCGATTGAAACCTTCGGGTAAACGACCAATTCAGCCTTTCCGCCTTTTTTCGCGGCAGCAATCTTTGCCACAGCTTCCGCCACCGATGCGGCACTGTAGGCAGCACCTGATTCAGGTTTTGGCCGTTCTATCACGCCATCCTGAAGAACCTTATCCCAGGCCTCCTGACTGCCCAGATCCGACATCCAATATCCCTTCAGATACTCCGCATACTCCATATTGACTCCACTCCATTTTAGCAGTGAGGTCTGGAAAGAACGTGTCTTGAAGAGCGGAGCGATCGTTGGTTGCATGAAACTGAAATACCCTGTCTTCACTTCTGCATCTCCCCAACTTTCAAGATAATGATGATCGGGTATCACATATTTACAGAGTTCCGTCGTCTCATCTTCACGGTCATTGAAAGAGACCGAAATCTTTACTTTCTTTAGTCCTTCTGAGAATTTCTTCGAGTCGAAATAATCGTATGCAGGATTTACACCATGAATGAGTATTGCTCCGACCGCTCCTGCATTCATTTCATGTACGAGATCTGACATCTCTTTGTCATTTCCCTGACGAGTCTTCAGCGTAGCACCCCAATTGATCGTCTTGCCATTGGCTCCGATGAGCTCGTTAATGGCGTTCACGATCAACTGTACATTGACATCATTGCTTCCACTCACCACGACAGCGGAACCACCGGCTGCTTTCAACATGGACGCAGCCATATCTAGACCAGTCTTCAACCTTTCATCTGACAGCGCAGGAGCAGCCACGGCGCCACCGAGCTTTGCATACAACGCAACGGCAACTGCACCTGCCTCGGATGGACGGTGTACAAAGCGATCATCTGCATTAGCACCCGTGAGGCTAAGCATGCTCTCAAACTGGATGTGCTTACTCATCCTTAAGTTCTTCGCGCTCACTTTTCGGCCTGATGCATACTGACGGGAATATTCCACGGGATTTAGCCACGTACCAAGAAAGTCGGCACCCAGACTTACAATCACATCCGCTTTATCGAACTGATATGAAGGCAGAGAATATTTGCCATAAGAAGCCTGATTTGCCAGCAACATGCCACTGGATGACAGCGCATCATACTGCACGTGAACGCTTCCTGGATATTTAGACTTGAATTCACCTATCAGCTTCAGCGTGGAGGGGGATGTGACCGTTGCTGTCAGCAATACCACCTTCTGACCCGATACTCCTGCCATCCCTTCAGCCACCATCTTATCGAAAGCATCGAATGTGGTGACCTCCTTGCCATTGCTGACAGGGAAGCGCAGTCGGGCAGTATCATACAAATCCAATACTGACGCCTGAACCTGTGCCGATGTCCCCCCTTTTGTCAGCGAAGAAAGTTCATTACCCTCTATCTTAATGGGACGACCATCTCGTACTTTAGCCACAACAGGCACCACGTTCCCATCCTGAACATAGGTGGTCGCAAAATAATTCGGAACACCCGGAATCACACTATCCGGCTTATTAAGGTATGGAATGCTTTTTTTGACCGGTATCTCGCAACTCGCAGCAGCCATGGCGGCTGCGGTACTGAAACCGAGGTACTTGAGGAAATCCCGCCTCGGTGCGGTTGCTTCCATCAACCCAGTACCAGCCTCATAAGGCAGATCCTCGTTGAATTCATCTTTCAGATTTTCCTGGTAGGCTTCACTGTTTTTCAGTTCACCGAAATTCTGCCAGTACTTTTTTGCTCCATAAATCAGTTGTAAGGTTCTGTGTCTATATGAATGGACAGTGGACTATAGCGCAGGAAAGCCGCTTTCCGGCAATCAATAGTGACACTTCTGGCACTCTATTCCACCTATCTTCTCCACGGTCACGCTGTCTATCTTTTTGTTCTTGAGGTCCTCATGGAAACTCTCGTAGATGCTATAGTATTTGTTGTCGGCAAATTGAACCTTCGTCTCGCGATGACAGTTCACACACCATCCCATGCTTAAGTCTGAATGCTGAAAGACCTCGTCCATCTTCTGAATCTCACCATGGCATGTCTGGCATTGAACCTTGCCAGCATTCACGTGCTGGGCATGGTTGAAGTAAACGTGATCCGGAAGATTATGGATGCGTATCCACTCAATGGGCTTACCATTGCCTGTATACTTTTTTGCAGTCGGATCCCAACCGGCATATTTGTATAGCTTTTGAATCTCAGCAGTACCATCCACCTCTTTACCATCTTCACGATACAACTTCGGCCCTTTGACATATTCGTTGATGCCCATATGGCAATTCATACAAACATTTACAGAAGGAATATTTGCATGCTTGCTTTCCTGCGCACCACCATGGCAATACAGACAGTTGATCTGGTTCATGCCCGCATGAACAGTATGCGAGTAGAAAATCGGCTGCTCAGGCTGGTAGTCTTTCGAACGGCCTAACTCCTGCGCACCTTGAAACGTATAGTATCCGCCGACCATGAAAAGAAGTATGGTGACAAGCGCGATGTAGGCTTTATTTCTCCAAAAAGGGACTGGCTCTGCTGAAACTACCCCATCCTTATCATCAGACATTTTTCTGAGATTGCTGTTCACCTGTAGCAAAATCAGCGCAATGACAGCCAAAATAAGGGTTAGGATACCGAACAACAAACTACTGTCGGATTCAGGCGCCTGAGGAGCAGCAACACCTGTCGCTCCCGGCTCCGGCTTGACAGGACCGGCGTTGATATATGCAAGGATGGCATCGATATCAGCATCCTTCAACTCCGGAAATGCGGTCATCTGGACCTTGTTATACTGATTGTAAACCTCCACCGCACGGGGATAACCGCTCTTGATCACTGCCGCGCTATTCCTTATCCAGGAATATAACTGGGCTTTCTCCGGCCAACGATCTTCCACCCCTTTCAATGCAGGCCCCACTAGGTTCTTGTCTATCGCATGACAGGAAGCACATTTCTGATTGAAAAGCTGCTTGCCATCCTGTGCCTGTAAGGATACTGTGCCTATTAAAAACAGACTACATATGAAAGAGGACAATAATATTCTCACAACGAGTCGATGATGCATCATATTCACAGCAGTTGTTGTATAAAATCGATAAGGTCTCTCAACTCCGCAAAATTAAGACAGGATTTTAACATTATATCAACATCCTATACAATTTTTTCAGCACACGCAACGCTTGTAATACAAGGATTTGTAACCGGTTCATTACATAATTTGTCATAGAACGGTAAACACTATCCCTAAAGTGCGGTTATATCTGAGCGTACTTGCTATTTTAGACTTTTTTAATACATTTTGCATCATGTTCGAGAAATTGAAACTGAAATGGAAAGTGGAGAGTACCCTCCAATTGATTCTTATACTTTGCACATTCGCCGTAACAGGAACCCTAACCGCCTATATCTCCGGAGAAATAACGGCTTGGGTAGGATTCACTGATCAAACATTCTGGCTTTGGAAACTTCTGCTTAGGATGTCTATACTCATTTTCGGATATCAGGTCATCATTCTTGTGGTATCTTTCTTTTTCGGACAGTTCCGATTTTTTTGGAACTATGAAAAGAAAATCCTCGCCATGATGGGGTTCATAAAAAAGAAGCAGGAAGAAACTACCAATCCAAAAAAATGAATCCAGTCGGAATTTTCATTCAACAGACATCACCTTTTACCTGAACTTTACCCGAGAATGAAGCAAATAGCCATTTTCGCATCCGGTGCTGGCTCCAATGCCCTTGAAATCATCCGACATTTCAAAGGCCACAAAACAATCAATGTTTCACTTGTTCTCTGCAATAAACCCGGAGCAGGCGTCATAGACTTAGCAGAATACGCCGGCATCCCTGTTATCATGATCGAAAAAGAACAGTTTTTTCGGGGTCATGCATACGTGGTCGAATTGCAGCAGGCAAGAATCGATCTTATCGTCCTGGCGGGCTTCTTGTGGAAGATCCCCAAAGCCTTGACGGATGCATTCAAGGGTAGGATCTTGAACATCCACCCGGCTCTCCTCCCCAAATATGGCGGTAAAGGAATGTATGGGAAACATGTCCATGAAGCGGTCATCGCATCAGGCGATCAGTCGAGCGGTATCACCATCCACCTTGTGGATGACGTCTACGATAACGGACAGATCATTTTCCAAACAAAGGTCGACATATCAGAAGGGGATACCCCTGAAACACTTGCAAGTAAGGTTCATATTCTGGAACACAGATATTTCCCTTCCGTCATTGAAGAATTTATTGAAAACAAAAATCCCTGTTAAAAAAAGCCGATCATCACCATGTTCAGGGTCCTGTCGATATTATTGCCCTTGAGAATGATCTGTTCGACCATGTTACGTGTCATACTATTTTTTCTGGGGCTCATCTCTGTCGCAAGTCACTGTGCGGGACAGGGTGATATTTTATTGCGTGGATCTGTATACGATTCCAGCCGAATGGTAGTCATCCCGATGGTTAGGGTGACAAGTACCGGAGGAGCTGTCACATACACGGATTCAATAGGCCAATACCGCCTCCTGGTGCAAAAGAAGGATTCAATCGCCTTTTTCTTCAGAGGGAAATCCACGACACTATTCTCTGTCAAAGACATCAAATACACTCAGGGATTCGACATTTCGCTTCAAGTCACCGTCGCAGACCGTTACAAGACACTGAAAGAAGTGATTGTCATCAGAAAGACCTATCGGCAGGATTCCATTGAAAACCGAGAGAGGTACAAGAAAGTCTTTGAGTTCGAAAGTGGACTAAGCACCAATAGTGGAGGCATGAATGGTGGAGCAGGCCTAGATCCCAACAGCCTCATCAATTTGTTTCGTTTCCGAATGCGCAAGAGCATGAAAAGCTTCCAAAACCGACTGATGGCAGAAGAGGCGGAGAAATTCGTGAACTATCGCTTCAATAAAGGCGTAGTAAAGAACCTAACGGCTTTGGATGGCTATGACCTCGAGCGTTTTATGCTCGTATATCGTCCTTCTTACGAGTTCACTGCTGCATCACCCGAATTTCAATTTTACCAGTATATACTAGACGCATCCAAACTCTTTAAAAAAGGAGTCATGCCAGGTCCCGATTTCTGGAGTGATAAATAAACACTACACTCCGGCTTGCTATCCTCTTTAATGTCTATTTTAGTCTTGCTAAAATCGAACATGAAGATTCAAATCCATTTACGCTGCCTTTTGTTTGCCGTGATCCTGTTTAATTTCTCGTTATCATGGGGGCAAAAACGGACATCCTTTCATCAGGCTGCCATACTCATTGATGCGCATAATGACTTCCCAAGCGCCGCCATAGGCAACAACCTTGCATTCGATCAAGACCTTCGGGGCAGGGCACATTCCGACCTCCGGCGCATGAAAACCGGAGGCGTGGATATTCAAATTTTCTCCATTTTCTGCGGTCCGGAACAACCCAAGCCATACGCATGGGCCAATCGTGAAATAGATTCCGTTTTCGCATGGGTGGAAAGAAACCCCGATGACATGCGTTGGGTTCGCAACAGCAAAGAACTCAAAAAGGCTGTTAAACAGAAAAAAATTGGCACCATGCTGGGTGTTGAGGGCGGGCACATGATCGAAGACCGGCTTGAAAATCTCGAAGCCCTCTATAACAGAGGGGTGCGCTATCTCACACTCACCTGGAATAATTCGACCGCATGGGCAAGCTCGGCACTGGATGAAACCTCCCTGAAAGACACAACCCGAAATTTCGGGCTCAATCAATTCGGACAGTCTGTCGTCAGGAAAATGAACGAACTAGGCATGCTGGTGGATGTATCTCATAACGGAGAAAGGACATTCTGGGATGCCATGGCTACCACTACCAAACCCGTCATCGCCTCCCACAGCTCTGTCTACAACCTCTGCCCTCATCGACGCAATCTAAAAGACGATCAAATAAAAGCAATTGCCCATAACGGTGGCGTCATACACGTCAATTTCTACGCCGGCTTCATTGACAGCACCTATGAAAAAAAATCAACTCAATTGATGGAGCGTCACAGGAAAGAGATGGATAGCCTGACATCCCACCAGACAGCAAGCACAGAAATAACCAAAAAGATGCTCGGAGAGAAACATGCAGCAGCATTGTTGTCGATCAGGCCTTCAATTTCAATACTGCTCGATCACCTGGATTACATCGTGAAACTTGTAGGTGTCGACCATGTCGGACTGGGATCAGACTTCGATGGAATTGAAGCGCCTCCACTGGAGTTGCAGGGGGTGGAGGATTTCCCAAAGATCACAGATGCATTGTTGGAGAGGGGTTACGCAAAGAAAGATATCCGAAAGATCCTCGGGGGAAATTACATGCGGGTATTGAAAGCAAATGAAAAAAAATGATTTGATGAACCTGACGGTCTGAAAGACTATGATTTGAGGAGTACGCTCATCACTTTCCAAACATTTTCCATGAGGATCCGATGACCTTCCGCCGTTGGATGGATACCATCTGACTGGTTCAGTTCGGATTCACCGGCAACACCCTCAAGCAAAAAAGGCACCAAGACCATAGCATTCTTCATGGCAAGATCGGGATAGATTTCCTTAAAACGACCCGTGAAATCCTTACCCATATTCGGCGGCGCCTGCATGCCGGCCATCACAAGCTTCACATTGGGGTATCG
>CAJBPC010000276.1 GCA_903957405.1 uncultured bacterium
ATAATCACTACTTTTGTCCATATCAATTTGTTTTGTTTAGTAGCAGCAAAATTGATGAAGGGTGGCCTAAAAACCACCCTTATTCAAAAATTTATCTCGGACAACAGTAAATTTTTTTCTTGATTGAGGGGTATTTTTTTTAACTAATCTCATGGTCTACAAATAGGGGAGTACTATACTATACACTTTCCATGGGCATCAGTCGGGCGATGCAGTGCTTAAAAATAAAACGTCTTCTCAAATCTTTCTTATGCAGATTCCCTTAAATTTATAATATCAAGATGTTCGGACCGCAGGAAGGGGGCATTTCAAATAAGTCAGGCATTCAACCAGATCATCGGACGGATGGGGCATGCAGTCCCCGTTGTTCGACAGATCCTTTTCTTCCTGGAACTCGTGGCATTTGTGATGATAGGGGTTTCCGTTCTTTTCCCCGCCCGTATCGAGCAGTAGGCCAACGCTTGTAGGTCCTGTATTTGTTGACGTGCTGATCTAAGGTTCCACCAGATTGACATCCGCTGGCCACGGTCCTGTGCATATACATGCCTTTCTGAAGAATGCCGAATGTCATCCATGCAGATACATGTCGATCAGGACCGGTAAGACACCGCCGTTCCCAAAGGCAAAAGTGAGTTCCTGTGTATCAGACAATGAATATACAAAACGACACCACCATGAGATCCGTTTTTCTATGTGTGGCAGCATGTATGACCATGGAGGTTGTTGCGCTCCAGGCCGTTCCGCAGTCTTACGTCTGCCCGGCAGATGCCCCCTCCATTTACCGTGCTGTCCGGCTAAGGCATATGAAGCGCATCGACGGAGACTGGAACAAGAAATCCTGGCGCCGGTCAGACATCCTTCGTATCGAAAGGCCCATGGGTGACATTCCCAAATTCACACCGACCGTTGAGGCGAGGATGGCTTACGACAGGGACAATGTGTATGTCATCTTCCGTGTCAAGGACCGCTACGTGAAGAGCGTGGTGCAGGAGTACAACGGGAATGTCTCCGGAGACTCCTGTGTTGAATTCTTTTTCGCGCCTGATCCGGCCAACCCGCTCTGCTATTTCAATTTGGAGATCAATGCCGGCGGAACACCCCTTATCTTTTATATCAAGAAGCCCATGAGCGGATTGACAAGGCTGCTGCCGGAAGAGATCGCGCAGATAGAGATAGCCCATTCGCTGCCCCGTGTCGTCGATCCCGAAATACAGGAGCCTGTCACCTGGACCATCGAATGCAGGGTGCCATTCAGCATCCTGGAGAAATACGCCAAGGTGGCCAGGCCTTCAGCCGGTGTCCAGTGGAAGGCGAACTTCTACAAGACCGGTAGCCGGACGTCTAGTCCCAACTACCTCACATGGTCACCTATCTTATTTGAACGTCCGAATTTCCACCTGCCCCAATACTTCGGCGACATCCAATTCAAATAACCTACTCCTGCCTGTCAATAACAAAAAAATAAGCTTGCCAACATGAACAGAAGAGCGCTACTCAAGACACTCGGTGCCATCGGCCTTTCAGCCGAACTGCCGGGTACGTTACGGTCCGAGACCGATCCCGGCATTGATATCCCGGCTGATGGAAACATTTTCCGAAGCATCGGTGTGGAACCCATCATCAACTGCAGGGGTACCTTCACCATCATCGGCGGTTCGCTGGAGTTACCTGCAGTGCGGGCCGCGATGGAAGCGGCGTCGCATGATTTCATCCAGTACGACGAATTGGCGGAGGGTATCGGTAAGCGACTCGCTGCCGTGACCGGTGCGGAATGGGGCATGGTGTCGTCGGGTTGCGCGGCAGCACTGAAGCATGTGACGGCGGCCTGTGTGACAGGAGGCGATCCGGAGAAACTCATCAGGATACCCGACCTTACCGGATTCGAGAAATATGAGGTGGTTATCCCCGCACGGTCTCGCAACAACTATGACCATTCCATCCGGAATATCGGCGTACGCATCATCGACGTTGCCACCACGGCGGAGCTCGCCGCTGCACTGAGCCGGAGGACCGCATTGATATATATGCTGGCTGACAGTCCCGGCCAGCCTGACAACCCGCTCTCGCTGGAGACCATCGTCGCGCTCGCGAAGCCCATGGGCATACCCGTGCTGGTGGATGCAGCTGCAGAAGTGCTCACGCTTCCCAGCATCCATCTGCAGCGGGGCGCCACGATCGTTGCCTATAGCGGAGGCAAGGCCATCTGCGGTCCCCAGTGCGCGGGCCTGCTATTGGGAGACAAGTCCATCCTATCGGCAGCATGGCAGGCCAGTTCGCCCCATCACGGCCCCGGACGCGACAACAAGGTCGGCCGTGAGGAGATGATGGGCATGCTCGCCGCCGTGGAGGCATGGACCACCCGCGACCATGCAGCGGAATGGAAACGCTGGCTCGGATGGCTCGACATCATCAGCAAAAGGCTCAACGGAATTGACGGTATAACTATGAGTGTCATCGAACCCACGCAGCTGTCCAACAAGTCACCCGTCCTCCAGGTCAACTGGGATCCGGGCAAATTCAACCTGACAGGGGAAGAGCTTGCCGAAGAATTGGGACGCACCCCGCCACGGATCGCCATCGGCAGTACGAACCGCGACGGGCTCACCGGAATTCAGATCACAACCGGACAGATGCAGCCGGGCAACGCGGAAGTGGTCGGTGACAGGCTCAGGTCGGCACTTGCCCGGAAACGATCACCCGCCCCTGCATTGGCTGCCCCTGTCATGGACCTGGGAGGTGCGTGGGAGGTGGACATGCAGTTCCTAAACGGCAATGGACGACATCGTTTCGATCTGACCCGAGATGGCAACTGGCTGCAGGGCACCTATCAGGGCACCTGGGCAGCGATGGAGGCGGAAGGCTTTGCGGATGGCAACATCTTCAGGCTGCGCTGCAGCTACCGCAGGCCGGGCAACCAGCTCGTCTATATCTTCGTCGGCACCTGCCGCGACGGGTTCATTACCGGTGACGTGCATCTTGGAGAATACCGTACGGCACGCTTCACCGCGAGAAGGCCTCAGAAACCCACACCAAAACGTCGTTTCGTCGTGCCCGGTGGCCCGCCGCTTGCAACCTGACACATTAATGAACCCCATATGAAGAAGCTTCTACTGTCGATCCTGTGCCTGACATCCCTGACCTCCGGTATGCTGGCCCAACCTTACGACCTGCTGTTGAAGGGCGGGCACCTCATCGATCCCGCCAACGGGATCGACCGTGTGATGGATATCGCACTGTCCGGCGACAGCGTAGCGCGCGTGGCACCGGACATACCGACGACGCAGGCAAAGCGGACGCTGCAGCTCAGGGGCAAGTATGTGGCCCCCGGACTGATCGACATGCATGTCCATGTCTTTCACGGCAATGACCCCGACGCGTATATCGCCGACGGCTATACGAGTGTGCCGCCCGACGGCTTCACGTTCCGTAATGGTGTCACCACCGTGGTCGATGCAGGCTCCTCCGGCTGGCGGAATTTCCCGCAGTTCAAGAAACAGACAATAGACCGTTCGAGGACCCGGGTGCTGGCATTCCTCAACATTGTCGGGCATGGCATGACCAGCCGTTTCGATGAGCAGAATCTCGACGACATGAACCCTCAGCAGGTGGCCTATATGATCAACCGGCTCTATCCCGATATACTCGTGGGGATCAAGTCGGCACACTATTGGGGCGGATTCGAACAGGTGGACCGTGCCGTCGCCGCCGGTCGCCTGGCAGGTGTTCCCGTCATGGTTGATTTCGGTGAACACCAGCCGCCCAACTCCATAGAGTCGCTCTTTTTCGACCACCTCCGGCCAGGTGACATCTTCACACATACCTTCTCCTATGGGCCAAAGAACCGCCAGACCATCGTCGACGAC
>CAJBPC010000277.1 GCA_903957405.1 uncultured bacterium
AAGAAGCCAGCCGCCTTCAGCTTTGCCGGAATGGTTACGGATGCGCAATGGCATGACATGAACGGCGACAACCGCCCCGACCTCGTGATGGTGGGAGAGTTCATGCCGATCTCGGTTTATCTAAATCTCCCAAATGGATTCGAGGATGCCACGGAAACGTATTTCAGCAAGCCCTTGAAGGGTATGTGGTCATCGCTCAGGGTACGGGATCTCGATGGTGATGGCAAGGCGGATATCATTGCCGGCAATATCGGAAGAAATCTGCCTTTCCGGGTGACCGATCAGGAGCCTGCGGCATTGGTCTACGCGGACTTCGATGGCAACGGATCCGTCGATCCCTTCTTCTGTTTTCATATCCAGGGGAAGATGTATCCCTACGTCAGCCGGGACGAACTCAACGAACAGATCTACGCCATGCGGAAGAAATTCACTTCTTACGAGCAGTATTCGACGGCCGTCCTCGAAGACATCTTCACGCCAGACGAATGGAAGAAGGCCGTCAGGCTTGACATGAACGAACAGGAGACCGTCTTGCTGCTGCAGCGGG
The DNA here is from genome assembly GCA_903957405.1 of uncultured bacterium. Lineage (GTDB taxonomy): Bacteria > Bacteroidota > Bacteroidia > Chitinophagales > Chitinophagaceae > Pollutibacter. Next base: position 548 of record CAJBPC010000277.1, read on the forward strand.
ATGGAAAGTTCAACAATCGAACGGAGCTGCCCGTGCAGGCTCAGTTCGCCAATGTCAGTCAGATCTTTGATGCTGATATCAATGCGGATGGCATCGCAGACCTGCTTTTACTTGGGAATTCCACACCCAACCGCTTGAAGATGGGCGCCATACAGGCGAATGAAGGTGCTTTGTTCCTCGGTCGCGGTGGCGGGAGGTTTGAATATATTCCACAGGCTGCGAGTGGACTGAATGTGCAAGGGGATGTGAAATCGATATTGACGATCACAGCCGGAGGCAGGAGGATGATCCTGGCAGGGGCTTCCGACAAAAAAATACAGGCATATGCGTATTAGTCCATGGCCATTGATGGGGGCATTGATATTTTTCGTGATACCATCCGTATGTGCACAAACGAAGGAAGAAAAGCTTTCCGACCAACTCAAGCCTGCGATATTCGCCCTGACAAGGGTGATGATGCACGATGTCGTGAGTCCCACGATCGCGAGTCGGTATTACATGTATGCCACGATCGGAGGGTATGCGATCCTGGCGCAGGAAGATCCCTCCCTTGTGCATCCTTCGAAGTTCATCAGGCATTTCTCCGATACGCTCGGCGGTTCCGGTCCGTCGGCTGATGCGGCACTTGCGTCGCTGTTCTGCATTTATGAGACGGGGATGCTGATGCTTCCTTCCGGACTTGATATCAGCAAGGAATATGATGATTACCGCGATCGTTGCATTCGGATGGGATACGGTAAAAAGGCGGTGGCTGCCGCCAGGGCGCGTGCAGCGGCGGTGGCTTCCGCAATAGTGGCATATTCGAGGGATGACCATTACCGTTTTCTCAGTTCTTTCCCACGGTACCGGCCAAGTAAAAAGCCGGGATACTGGTTCCCGACTCCGCCGGGATATATGGACGCCGCTGATCCGCATTGGGCAAAGATGCGTCCCCTGGTGTTGGATTCTGCCGGTCAGTTCCGTTGTCCGAAGCCGGTGGCATACGACACCGCAAAGGGCTCGGATTTCAGGCGACTGACCGATGAAGTGTACATGGTTTCCGGTACGCTTGATCCCGAGCAAAGAGAGATCGCCGGGTTCTGGGACTGTAATCCATTCGTGGTCGCCAGTTCGGGTCACATGACACTGGGTTTCAAAAAAATCAGTCCCGGTGGCCATTGGATGAATATCGCTTGCATCGCAGCGGAGCAGCGGAAAATCCCGTACCGTCAGCGCATGCAATTGCTGGCGTTGGAGGCCATCACCCTGTATGATGCGTTCATCGCCTGCTGGAATGAAAAATTTGCCACCGACAGGGTTCGGCCGGAATCGGTGATCAATGCGGTCATCGACCTCCGCTGGCAACCACTGCTGCAGACACCTCCCTTCCCGGAATACACCAGCGGGCACTCCGTCATATCATCCGCCTCTGCTGAGATGTTGTCCTATCTGTTGGGTGAAGACCTTGCCTATACGGATGACACCGAGGTGATCTTCGAACTATCTCCCCGCCGGTTCCCTTCACTCCGCGCTGCGGCAGCGGAGGCCGGCATTTCGAGGTTGTACGGGGGGATTCATTTCCGGGATGCCATAGAAGCGGGACAGGAACAAGGTGCCAGGGTGGGCCGACATATCGTGAGGAGGGTGGCAGCGGCAGGTGTTTCGCCCTACCTGCAGCGGAAACCATAGTGTCTGCAGGGATGCGCACTGTGAACCCTTATCTATGGCCTTGTTTTGAGGAAAAGATGTGGTAGTTTCACCATGCATCAAGTTGATGAAAAACAGATGGAATTCACAAACCCACAGATCTCCACTGACAACATACCACGTGCCAGTGACGTGCAGTTCACTCCCATTGAGCCGGACTATCTGAAAACCCTGCGCATCTCTTGGGCCATCCTTTTCGGAATGCTGCTCTTGATGGTGATCGCTGCAATTTATTTTATTCCGGCTCTCCGGAAGCCGCTGTCCCTGACGATCACGATCGCAACATACCTGATGCTTTTGCTCCTGACGGTCGTTCTCGGCACGGGTTCCTTCAGGAGAAAGAGTTACGCAGTCCGGGAACACGATGTGTTGTACCGGACTGGCTGGATCAAAAGGGAGTTGCACATCGTGCCATTCAGCCGGATCCAGCATGCGGTCGTCAATAGCGGCCCTATCGACAGGCAATACGGATTGGCTACGCTCGCGTTGCATACCGCCGCGTCAGACATGTCAGACATCACCATTCACGGACTCAGGCATGAGGATGCAGAAGGTTTGAAGGAATTAATCATCAGTAAGATCAAACCCCTGCAAACGGATGAGGGAGTGGAGTAAACCCCAAAAGCAGTCTCCTGCAGCGCTGGGCATCATTGCCGTCAGGTTCCTTCGTGAATCCCTGACAGTGGCCATGCCCTTACTCGTGGCTTCGCTTCTGGGCAGGGTTGGCGACAAACCCGATCATATCGGATGGTTGATCCTGTTGATGACATTCCTGTTACTGCTGGTGTCGGTTCTGAGGTATTATTTCTTTCGTTTTCAGGTCGAAAACGGACAGCTGGTCGTTTGCAGCGGGATCCTGGATAAGCAGAAGATCACCATTCCGCTTGAAAAAGTGCAGGCCGTCCATTTCGAGCAGCATTTCTTGAATACCCTCACCCGAACGACCAAGGTCACCATTGACAGTCCGGGCACCACTAAAATGGAAGTATCCATCGATGCATTGGGCTTGCAGGATGCGGAAGCTTTGCGGGGTATTCTATTGCAGGGAAGGAAGGATGGACTTCAGGCTGCGTCCGGCGGTCCTGAGCCATTGCTGAGCCTCACCGGAGCTGAGCTCTTGAAGGTCGGACTCACGGCCAATCATCTCAAGGCATTTGTGTTGCTTGCCGGGTTCGTCTTCGTGCAAATGCGGGATTTTGGAGAGCTGTTCGGCGTGGAGGCGGATGGTTTCTGGGAGTCCATGAACGTTGATTTCGACCCCACATGGCAGATCATCGCAGTATCCCTGGCGTTGGTGGTGGGCATATCCATGCTTGCATCCGTCGTGCGGACAATGCTTCAGTACCATGATCTTCGTGTATTCGTAGGCGGTAGTGGCATCACTGTTTCTTCCGGTTTTCTGCGGAAAAAGCAGCAGGCATTGCCGAAGCGGAAGATGCAACTCGTGCGCTGGCATTCGAATCTGCTGCAGCGTTGGGTCGGGATCCGTCTTTTCGAGATGCGCGCGGCCGGTGGTCAGGAAGCCAAGGGCCTGCATATTCAATTCCCCACCCTGTCTTCCGAGCAGGCGGACAGGCTCATAGCCATGTACATTCCCGACAGGCCTTCGGCATCGGCGCTCCCGCGGACCATTCACCCCTCATACGCCCAAAGAAAGATCCTTGTGCAACATCTTCCAGTCACATTGCTGGCAGGTGTTATCGCGTATCAATGGATCGGTTGGTATGCACTGATTTTGCTGGCATATCTGGCGTACCAGTCCGTTACATCTTTTTTATTCCAGCGTAATTTCCGCTATTGGTCGGGTGTGGATGGGCTGGAGTGCTGCGAGAGCACATGGGGGCGGCATGTCAGCCTGTTCAAATGGGAGAAACTTCAACATGCCGTTTTGCAACAGAATATCTTCCAGGAAAAAAGAGGATTGGCCACGGTGCATTTTGAGACGGCTGGCGGAGTGCTGGAAATCCCCTATGTCAGCATCGAAGAAGCCCGCGGTCTGGTGGATTATGCATTATTCAGAACGGAGTCGGAGCCGTTGAGTTGGAATTGAACATGCGCAAGCAACCCGTGCATGCGGAGGATGCGTGTACCATGCAGGATCACCTTCCGTACATCTTTAGGTTGCGCTTTCACTCGATCCCCCTTCCTTGCATCTAATGTAATGATGCGCTATATTGTCATTTCATTTTGATGTGATGGCATTTGACCTTCTCCTAAATTTATATAAAAAAGACCCCACCGTCAAGCGGCATTTGTTGAAATCCATCACCTGGCGGCTGGTAGGATCTATCGACACAGTAGTGATTGGAACATTTGTCACGGGGAAGCCCGCTATTGGTCTACAGATCGGGGGCATAGAACTGCTTACAAAAATCCTGCTGTATTTTTTCCACGAAAGATTATGGGTGAGGGTGCGGTATGGCTTGCCTTTCGTCCTTTCGCGCCATAAGCCGGAGAACAGGAAAGGCGAGAATTTATTCCGTCAGTATTTTACCATCGACCGAAAAAAAAGGGAGGAGCTGATGGGGCATCCTGCTTTCACCATCTGGATGACCGGGTTGTCGGCTTCGGGGAAATCCACGCTGGCACTTGCTTTAGACGAGTGGTTTCATCACCGTGGAATCCACTCCTATATCCTGGATGGTGACAATACACGCCTACACCTCAACCGCGACCTCGATTTCAGCAGGGAGGGCAGGAAAGAAAATATCCGCCGGGTGGCAGAGTCGGCAAGGCTTTTCAACGATGCGGGTGTGATCGTGATCGCTTCTTTCATTTCTCCTTATGCAGAGGACAGGCTTCAGGCATTGGAGATCATCGGAAAAAAATCATTCGTTGAAGTGCATGTTTCCGCATCCGTGGAGGAGTGCATGCAGCGGGATGTCAAGGGGTTGTATAAAAAAGCGATGGAAGGCAAGATCAGTGACTTCACCGGTGTCAACAGTCCCTATGAACCGCCCGTGAACCCATCTATATTTATCGAGACCGGCAGCGCAACGATACATGAATCATTGGGCCAAATCACCACTTGGATAGCCGAAAATCTGCTGGTCATGGACCTGAGGGAAATACATTGACCGGGTCGATTGGCGTATTCGGAATTTGACAAGGATGACATCCTTCAGATATGCATCGCGCATCACTCCCCCACCGCAAGAAAATTCATAAGAATATCCTTATTTTTGTGTCCCTAAAAGCACTGATTGATCGGTATACGCCCAGATGCTTGTTGAACGGTCCCTTATTTAACGATTTAATCATACCCATCTCCCGGTTACGCTTTCAGATTACTGCAAATTTGCCAAATTGAACATTAAACCAAAAATCAAGCTATGCGAAAAAAAATCCAAAGTTCCGTTCGGACGGTTTGGCTGTCATGCCTTTTGCTGACCGCTCTTATCCCCGGTACTGTACAGGATGTGTTCGCATCACCGGGTGCGGGTGATGAGGGAAGTCATGCACGGTATCTGGAAAGGATCCTGCGGGGGCGTGTCACAGATGGCGCGACCGGTGCGGGACTTTCAGGTGCCAGCGTATCTGTCAAAGGAACCGGAACGAGTGTGTTGACGGATGCCAACGGAAACTACAGCATCAGTGTTCCGGATGACAAGTCTGTTTTGGTCATCTCCTATGTGGGTTTTGCCGCTCAGGAGTTTGTCGTGGGTAACCGTGCCACAATAGACGTGACGCTTCAATCTTCGACATCCGAGCTCACGCAGGTGGTCGTAATGGGTTACGGCACCCAGTCGAAGCGCGATGTTACGGGGGCTGTAAAGAGTCTGAAATCTGAAAATTTCAACCGCGGCATCATCAACAACCCCCAGCAGTTGCTGCAGGGCAAGGTTGCCGGTGTGAACGTGGTCTCCGCCAGTGGTGAGCCGGGTGCTAGCCAGGGCATAACCATTCGTGGTCCGGGCGGCGTGCGCACGGGCAGTACGCCGCTTTTCGTGGTGGACGGCATACCCCTGGATAACTCCAGTACGGGAAATGGCGATCCGTTGAATTTCATCAATCCTGCCGATATCGAGTCCATGGATGTGCTCAAGGACGCATCTG
>CAJBPC010000278.1 GCA_903957405.1 uncultured bacterium
CGCACCGAAGATGATCCCTTTCTTCCCTTTAAGTAACTGATTGGACATATAAATCGTTTGGTGTAAAAATAATGGCTTTATGCAAATCGAAAAGTAAAATCAATAGATTCGGGGGGGATCAAGCAGCGCCCGGACAGACCACAACGGTTCTTGAATGGATGTATTCAGCGGGTGGTTTTCTTGCCGCCGCCCTCGTCGATCATCTCCTTCGCATTCTGCAAGACGACTGCTGACGGGTTTTCTCCACCGAGCATCATGGCGATCGCATCCACTCGTTCCCCATCGGAAAGGCTTCGGATGCTGGTATGCACGACACCTTCGGTTTCTTTCTTGTACACGTAAAAATGGGTGTACGCCCGTGCGGCGATCTGAGGCTGGTGGGTGATGGAGATCACCTGATGGTTCTCTGCGAGTTCACGCATGAGGATGCCTACCTGCCTGGCGGCTTCCCCGCTGATTCCGCTGTCGATCTCGTCGAATATCAGGGTAGGCATCGCTACGGAGCGTGCAACGAGCGATTTGATGACCAGCATGAGCCGGCTGAGTTCTCCGCCACTGGCGACTTTGTGCAATGGTTCGAATCGGTTGGAGCGGTTGGCATCGAACAGGAAATGCACCTGTTCAAGGCCGCCTTCATAAAGGGGCGCCGGCTGCAGATCCACTTGCAGCGCCGCATTGGGCATCCCTACCCTTTGCAGGAGGCTGACGGCCTTATCCGCCAATATGCCGGCCTGCCGCTTTCTGTCTGCCGAAAGCTTTCCCGCAAGCTTTCCCGATTTTGCAAAAGCCGCGTCAAGGGCTTTGCCTATTTCCCCGAGTTCCTCCCCGGCATGGGTGACAAGCCCCAGTTTCCGCTCCAGGTCGGCCTGGATGGCGAGCAGCTCAGCGGAGGTTTTCACCCCGTGCTTTTTCATCAGCCGCTGGCCGGTCGCCATGCGCTGGCTGACCTCTTCCATGCGGCCAGCGTCCATATGCATCTTTTCGTTGAGGCTTCCCAGCTCATCCGAAAGGTCCTGCAGTTCGATATATGCCGACTGCATCCTGTCGGCAATCGCCGGCAGTCCGGGGTGGTTTGCACCGAGCGACTGGAGTTGGTTGATCATGGTTTTCAGCTGCTGAACGACCGGATGTTCGCTTTCCGACATCTGAAAACTCACTTTCGAAAGCGTCGTTTTGATCTGCTCGGCATGGGACAGCATGCGCAACTCAGCCTCGAGATCCTCCATCTCCTGCTCCTGCCATTGTAAGTCGGAGAGTTCATCGAATAAGAAACGGTGGTAGTCGAGTTCCTTTCCGCCGGATTCCACCGATGCCTTCAGGGAGTCGTACTGTCGTTGCAAGCGGACATATCCGCCATAGGCTGCCCGGTATTCCTGTAAGAGGCTTTCGTGGTCACAAACCGCATCCAGCACAGCCCGCTGGAAATCATTCCTGCCGAGGTCGAGTGTGTCGAACTGCAGATGCATGTCGACCAGTATGGCGGCGATCTCATGAAGCTGGGAGAGGTTGACCGGCGTGTCATTGATGAAGGCCCGTGACTTCCCGTTTGCCGCGAGTTCGCGCCGGATGATGAGTTCTTCTGACGCGTCGATGTCCCATCCCTCGAGCATCTGCCTGACGGAGGATCCGCCGGCATTCGAAAAAGTGGCTTCCACCACCGCCTTCTTACCGGTATCCCGCAGCACAGACGTATCGGCACGATCTCCCAGCACCAGGCCGAGGGCTCCCACCAGTATGCTCTTACCTGCACCGGTCTCACCGGTGATGATGTTCAGATTCTCAGAAAAAACAACATCGACCTCGGAAATGATGGCATAATTCCGGACTGAAAGCTTCGACAACATGCTATAAAGTTACGGTGTGTTCGGAATGTTTTCAGCATTTCGGTCAAATGAAAAAAGCGCTTCGGAAGCGCTTTTTTACGAATATTATCGGTGAAATCACTTACGGATTGACAGATGCATCAAGTTCATCATCCACGAGGATCCTTCCGCAGTTCTCACAAACGATGATTTTCTTACGCTGGCGGACTTCGCTCTGGCGCTGTGGAGGGATCGCGTTGAAGCAACCACCACAAGCATCCCGCACGATGGGGACCACCGACAGCCCGTTGACATAGTTCTTGCGGATACGCTCATACGACACGAGCAATCGCGCATCGACTTTCGCACGGGCACCATCGGAGAGTGTGCGGAATTCGTTTTCTTCTTTCTCTGTCTCTGCGATGATCTTCTCCAGTTCGCCTTTCTTATGTTTCAGATTTACATCCTTGGTACTCAGGTTCTTTCTTGCAGTCTCAAGCGCCCTTGCCCTGTCGGAGATGTCTTCAGATGCATCCTTTATGTTCTTTTCCGCAAGCTGCATCTCCAGTGTCTGGCTTTCGATTTCCTTGTTGATGGCTTCGTACTCCCGGTTGTTCTTTACATTGTCACTTTGCTTCTCGTACTTCTCGATCATTTCCTTGGAGGTCCGGATGATCTCCTTCTTCTGCTCGATGAATTCATTGATGCCGTTGACTTCTTCCTCGATCCTTGTCACACGGGCGTTAAGACCGGTGATCTCATCTTCCAGATCGCTCACCTCAATGGGCAACTCGCCCTTCAGGATGCGGATCTCATCAAGCTTGCTGTCGATCTTCTGGAGATTCAGCAGGGAGGAGAGTTTTTCCTCGACAGAATATTCTTTCACGCTGGCCATAGTGATTATTGATGGTAATTGACTGGGTTAGAGGGAAAGGCGGTTTTTTGGACCGCAAAGGTATGAAATTTTTCCCGAATCAAGTCATAGAGCAGCGCAGTAGTGAATTGTTCGCCCTCATAATGCCCGATATCGGCCAGCAACATCCGTCCGCCCGGCTCGAAGAAATCATGGTATTTGAGGTCTGCCGTCAGGAAAGCATCCACTCCGGCGGCGATGGCCTTTGGGATCAGGAAGCTGCCCGATCCCCCGCAGATCGCGATCCGCTTCACCTTTCGACCGGTCAGCGGGCTATGCCGGATGACCGGGATATTGCAGGTTCTGCTGACCATATCCATCAGGGCTCGCTCATCCATGGGCTCTGCAAAACTGCCCACCAGTCCGGAACCTACCGACATATTGGAGTTCTCGAGCCGGAGGATATCGTAGGCCACTTCTTCATAGGGATGGGTGCGGAACAAGGTATCCAGGACCCTTTGTTCCAGGTGGGCCTGGAAGATCAGCTCCAGCTTCTGCTCCGCTTCGAAATGGGGTTTCCCCTTTGTCCCCGCAAAGGGATTCGTGCCTTCCCCGGCCGTGAAACTCCCGGTTCCGGATGACACAAAACTACAACCCGCATATTTTCCGACATGCCCCGCCCCCGCATCGAACAATGCCTGCCGCAGGGTTTCGAGATGCGCATCCGGTACAAAAGTGGATAACTTTCGCAACGGGTAGGCCACCGGTTGCAGCACCTGCCGCCCTAGGATGCCCAACCGGTCGGCCAACCGACCGTTCACACCGTCAACGATGTTATCCAGGTTCGTGTGGATGGCATACACGGCGATATCGTTCCGGATGGCCCCGATCACGATGCGACCGACGGGGTCCGCACCGGAGATGCGCTTCAGCCCCCGAAATATCAACGGATGATGGGCGATGATCAGGTTACAGTTTTTATCGATAGCCTCCGCCAGCACGGCTTCCGTCACATCCAGACTGATAATGGCACCGGTACACTGCTGTTCGGGATCCCCGGTCAACAACCCTGCATTGTCATATGATTCCTGCAGGGAGAGGGGTGCCACTGTTTCCAAAAAGTTAATTATCTCTGCGATGCGGATCATCTTTCTGACGGTTTGAATAAATTGAAATTACTTTGATATGCCGTAATAGCGGTCAATTCAATGAAATATCTGATCAGCTTCGCCCTTTTCGTATCAGGATACAGCGCCGCCGCTCAGCAAATACAAAGTGACTGGGATGCTTATGTAACGGAGGTCGGGGGCAAGCCGGTGTCCATCCTGGTGGACCTCGGTCTGGCAAAAAAAGCCCCGATGAAAGAGCGGACTTTCGCCATCACCGTCAGGCTGCGCATCCTGAAGCCTCAGGCAAACGGGCAACCCGACATGCAGGAAACCGAGCGGCTCGACGGGCTCGAAAACCTGATGGAAGAGCAGCTGGAGAAAAATACCGGGGCCGTCTATGCCGGGCGTTTCACACAGCGTGGCCTCCGGCAATTCCACTATTTCGCCCTCGACACCTTTGGCTATGCGAAAGCACTGCAGACGGCATTCGCAGGATTTGGAGAATATGAATGGCTTGCCAGGGCTTCAGAAGACAAACCCTGGTCGAATTATTTCGACGTCCTCTACCCAGGCCCCACAGATCTCGAACGCATCCAGAACCGGCGGCTTGTGGACCTGCTCCGTCAGAAAGGAGACGAGCTGCAGCTGCCACGACGCATCGACCATTATTTCCGCTTTCGGACAAAAACTTCCAGGGATCAGTTCCTGCGGCAGCCGGGAATGGGTGCATTTGCCATGGAGGAAATGCCGGAAGCCGATGCCGACAAGGAACACCCCTACGCACTGCATTTGTATAAAGATGACATCCCCGACTACGAACTGGTGGAAAAACTGATCATCCCGTTCTGGGAAAAAGCAAAGAAATTCCAGGGCAGGTATGAAGGATGGGAAACCTTCCTCGTCAAATGACCGAGATGATAACCCTCAAAACCAGATCAAACAAGGGATATGGTGCTTTCTTCAACCATTGCGGATGGTCAGACCATGATCACTGCAATGTTTTTATGAACACTTGACCAAGTGCCCTCCTACTGACTATATTTGTGAAATATCCTGTGTAAAAAAATTCTAAAATCCTACCCTCTGTACCAAGCTTTTGCACATAGCCATCAGGCCATCACGAAAATAAAGCCCTGCCCACTGGCATGCAGCCATCTATTGGCGTCATACAATCCTCAGCATGCTTCTAACCTCTTTCTGAAATCCATTGCAATATTTACACAATACCGCATAACTTCATCAAAGGATATCATAGATCAAATCGGGTATGCGACTTTTGGCATAACCTTTGGTAGGTATATCCTTCGTAGACAAGAAATCGTAGGCAGATCCCGCAAATCCTTTCCATCAAACACCAACAAACAATGAAGATCAAAAACATATCGTTGATCTTGGTGATGATTCTTTTCATGACCGGCATGAACACCGGTTGCAAGAAGGCCGTGGTGGATACATCCAAAGAGCTCCTGCTGGAGATCATGACGAATGGAAGGTGGGTGGTGGAGGTCTACAGCCAAGACAATATCGACCTTACGGCAGAATATACCGGATACGAATTCCAGTTCTACCGCGACGGGAACCTTCAGGGGATCAAAGGAAGCGATGTGACAAACGGGACATGGGTGCCGGATACCCGAAATTTAACCATGCAATC
>CAJBPC010000279.1 GCA_903957405.1 uncultured bacterium
ATAGCGCATCCATTGGCTGAACACATCGCCGAATGTCTTGAAACTGCGGGGGAAATTATCCGCATAGATGGTCAGGATCCTTTCAAGCTTGAGGTGTGGCTTCTCGTAATAGGCCACGTAATCCACGTCATCCATGCCGATTCCGGCCTGCTTCAGGCAATATCGTATGGCTTGTTCCGGGAATGCGGCATCATGCTTTGTTCGAGTGAACCTCTCCTCCTGTGCGGCCGCTACGATCTCGCCGTCCTTCAGCAAACTTGCTGCCGAGTCATGGTAGAAGCAGGATATTCCGAGTATATACATTTAATAAAATCGGGTGGTTGAATGACTGTTTTTCTTTTCGATCCAGTATGTATCCTTCGAAGCGAACATCCCGGCGATGCGCCTCGGAATATTCATGACGAACAGTAACACGTAAACGATGTAAGCGAGTATCTGCATATCAGTAGAATGGATAGTTCGTGTCTGACAACTTTGTATCAATGGCTTTTACATGCTGCGACCGGCCATAAAAGAAGGACTGATAGACCCTGCTGCAGAGCAGGATGAGGTAATGTATCATGCGTTCGATTTTTGTCTGATGAAATCCGCTACAACCCTGTTACCGCTATCAGTCAGGTGGCAGACATCCGTGAAGATGTCAATGTCCGCGCCAAGGGAATGGAGCGCATCATTGGTGTCATGGAACGGTATGCCGGCATTTTCACAGAGAGCCTTCACTGATTTCGAATAGGAGGTATGGAATGCGGGGTTGGCGTAATCCGCCATTGAAGGGTAGACTTTCAGATCTGCGCCATAGCATTCCGCCTCCACTTTTGAAGCTGCCTTATCATTCCAGTTGACACATGGCTGAAGAAAATATCTCAGCGAAGCACCGTGGCCGTCAGCGAGCGCCTTCCAGCTGCTGAACTGGTTGGAGAGATTCTTCAGGTTCTGCTCCAGCTTCCGTTCGAAACTCATCCTTTTGTCCGTAGCGAGGTTCCGCAAGGGTTCATTCCCGTAGGCCTTGCCGAGGAATGCCCTGATGATGGAACGAATAAAACCATTGTCACGGTATCTCCGCTCTATGGCATTGTACATCCTCCATCGGTTGTATGATTGATCATCATAGCAAACCGAAAGATTGCTCATGTACGGATAGGTCATGTAATGGTCCTGACCGAAGATGCCGCCGTACCCATCGTAAATGAGGGATCCTTCCATGGCGGCAAGTGAACAATCATTCACCCCTGAAAGGATATGGATGTTGCGGATCTTGGGGAACTTCGGCTGCATGAACATGAATAACAGAAGCTCCTGATAACTGGTAGCACCCCTGTTGCCAAGGTTGATGCACGGAACGTCATCACTGGACAAATAACTGGATATGGTCTTGTCGTCAGCTGATGCATCGACTCCAAAAACAGTGGATCCCCCAATGATGATGTCGCACTGTTCGAAATGTGTTTTTAATGCAGGGACATCCGCTACACTTCCGCCTGGAAGTATGGTCCATCGCACCCCATGGTCATCCGTGTTCACATAAGCTGACCTGTATGAAGGTTCATTGATCCAATAAACAAATGGGCGATAGGCGGGATACATCTTGTAGTAATCGCCATGTTGCGGGTAATGCTTGAATCGGGGATGGTTGTTGCTCATCTTATGAAACCGAGATTTTACTGATCCAGCGGAGGACTTCTGCATATTGCGAAGGGGTCATCTTATTGTCGAACCCGCATTCATAACGTGCCAATTCGATGTGCTGTTTCGCTTCCCTGGGATGACCGACCATGAACTGTGGATAATGCCGGCTGAAAACAGGAACCGACATCTTGTCGAATGAATGCAGAAGCCCGTGCTTGTCTTCCCGGTCAACCCAATGGATGCTGTTGACGAAATCATCCAGAGAAAGTTGCGGCACAGGACCTGTCAGCGAAACTTTGCATCCAAACAGCGATGCATATATGAGATGTGATCCCGTCAGATTCGTAGTACAGTATTCGTGCTCCAGAAAATATCGCTGAAGCCTGTGAAACGCATGTTGATCGGTGATTTCCACACCCATCACAATATCGTAGCCATGCTTCTTGAACGTGTTCACCCAATATCCGTTCCGAAGGCATGAAGGATGAAGACAAACCGTAACCTTACTGAATTGCTTCCTTATGCTATCCAAATAGCCGACGTATTCTTCTTCTTTTGTCTCGATCGAGATGTAGTCAAGTGAGTGGCCCGGCATGATCAACAAAGAATTCCGGATTCTTTCGTAGGACTTCTCCGGCGCATATACCACAGGTAAACCGACAGCCATTGCATTGGACACCCCGAATTGATGCAATTTCTTTTCCTCGGTCTTTCTCGCCACCAGATTATAGCATGCGGGATCACTCCATGCCCAATTTTGAGTCGTCACAAATGGATCCGTGCTGCCTTCCTGGTAATAATCAGGATACCAGCCATGCTGCCAGTTGATTCTTTTGCGCATCAGGTAGGGAAGTTTCTTTTCCCCCAGATATTTGATCAGCAAGTCATATGCACCATAAAATTCCACCTCAGCATCCGGATGGAATTCCCGCTCATGCCGCCATTCACGAATGGGCTTCCTGATGGCTACCGGAAGCAGCCTTCTATACAAATCCTTTATCATGGCCGCGAGTATCCGCTCATCTTCATGTAAAATTCCCCGATCATTCGCTTTTGTTCCGCTAATGTCACCATCACTGAAAAGTCATGTTCAAGGAAGGCTTTTGTTTGCAGATATAACCCGGGCTTGAATTCCTTATCCAGAGAATCGTCGATGACGACAGCCTCCACAGCAACGCTGCCGATTTTTTGCACCTGCAGAGACTCCATCGGTTTGAATATGAAACGATGTCGGGAAGTTATGATATCGATGGTCCATCGTCCGGGTCCCTCCCAATTGGCATGATAAGAGAAGAGGGCTCCCACGTCGGTGATGCCAGCCCCGGAAAAAACGGATGATGACGGATGCCACTCGATTCCGCCCTTGACAAAACTGCACATCTCCACAGGCTTACCGCCCAAGTGGAAGGCCGTGTCAATGACATGTGTTGAATTACCCAAAAACCAATTTTCATGTTCCGCCTTATGCTTCTTAAGATCCCGGATGACATGCGACCATTCCGTAAATTCGAAATGCATGGATCTGACACCTCCGTCTTGGAGAATCAGCTCCCGGGCACGGATCACGGATGCATAAAACCTTCTGTTGTATGCGATCAGGACATTGGCATTGTACACCTCTGCGGCTTCACATATCTCTTCGATCTCATACGGATAGCCCACGCCGGGCTTTTCCAACAGGATGTGCTTGACACCATGGCGTATGAGCATCAAAACTGTCTCGGTGAGTGCTTCGATGCCAACAGCTACGATCGCGTATTCAGGCACTTCGGGATCTGTCTGCAAATGAGCGGCAAGTCCGCCCGTCAATGCCTGAACGCCAGTCTTCTCGGCAAAAAGACTGCAGTTTTCTTCCCCACGGCCAATGACCTTCACATCGGAACCCAAAGAAGTGAGGACTTTGGCATACTCCTGACCCATAAGACCCGTACCAATCAACCAGATATTTTTCCTGTTTTCTTGCATATTCAGGTAATTGGATACTTTTCAAATGTTGTAGTGCTGTGCGACAACCAGTCGAACATCAGTTTATGAACCCTGACAGACTGGTCGAGGGAAGGGAGCAGCTGCTTTCCTGCTGCAATGCCATTCAACCAGTCGCGTGTAAGATCCCCAAGGAATGGACTTTCAATCTTAGTCGTTACTGGTGGCAGATAATCCGCAGCATAACGATTCATCGGCATCTCGCTGTCTGCCCTCCTGAGAATATCCACCCGTTCGCCCTCGATTTCATTGAGCCTGATCCGTCCATGGCTGCCGATGATCTCCCATCCTCCGAATACGGTGCTGCTTGAACTCAGCAGAAGCAGGGATTTACCTACCAACACCCCCCCTTTCCGGAAGTGTATGCAGGCCCATCCTCCAAAATCACCAAATGCAGGCCCTCTGCCACTCGGTATCATGTTATCATCTATCGAAGCAGCGACCACCTCGGCATCATCCGCATCCAAAAGAAAGTAGATGAAATCCAGATAATGGATGCCGTTTGCGCCTATTCCAAGGGTCCCTCCTGTGAAATTTATGTATTTCAGTCCCTCAAACTGGGGCAGACTGTTGATATCCGACTTCAGGGTTTTTACAAACGGGTACATGCGCATGTTGAGGTTCACGGATACATGCAAATCCTTGATACTCGCCAATTCATCCGCCAGTGCTGTCACATCCCCAAGGCTTTGCCCCAATGGCTTTTCTATCAGAATATGTCGCGGCGACAGAGATAAGACCTCCCGGCAGGCCCCAAGCCTGTCATTGGCTGTGGAAGACATGATGACCGCATCATAACTTCCGGAAAGATCTCCCGGAAGAATGAACCGAAGCTCTTTTTCCCGACCCGATGTGGAGAGCTGCGCCCGTGCATTTTCCAATGCGGCAGGTGCGATATCCATCATAGTGAGGCTCTCCACGGCATCAGATTGCAAGGCACCCATGGCATGACGTATACCCATCCTTCCCGCTCCTGTGATCAATAGTCGCATATCCCGGATTTATCGGTTATCGTTAAAACCATCATTATTCACATTGTGGCGCAGCTTCCAGGTTCCATTGTCATTCGCCCAAAGATGGGGTGACCTAAACTTGTCACACAAGTCGTGAAAGCGCTGAGGATCGAGTTCAATGTATTCCATGATCTCGTTGAAATAACGATCCGGGAATTCACCATCGAATTTCTTCACTAATGCCTGACCCTCTTCACGGGTGATGTGATTGTTCCGGATCTCTTGAGATGCATCGTAGGTCGCCCTCCCCAATCCGAATTTAATGTAGGTGGTATAGTAATGCAGGTCATCGATCTTATCATCGATGCTGTTGTATTTGCTATAGGTACCCTGCGTCCGGAATGGCCTTGCCTTGAAGCCAGTGTGCTCTGTGGCATAATAATACACTTCCTGTGGAGTCCACCGGAGATAATAGCCCAGATAATGCACCTGGATATTGGCCTTCATGAGTTCATCGGCCGGAGCAGGAAGAAAGGCCATGAGATCCCCGATTCCGACATTGTGTTTTTCCCGGAGCTCCCCGATGGATACGCCACCAAGATAGAGATCATCGAGATGCTGGAAAGTATAGTAGGAGTTATCCCTCAGAGAAGTCGAGTTGTCGGCGATCGGATTGCCGTATTCCGCTTCGTTTTCTCCATAAAAAACCAATGGGATGCCGAACTTGGCTGCCATCTTGGGTCCAAGATTCTTCTGACCCAGCATGAAGGTCTGGAATGGATGCAATAGGTTTTCGATGGCAAGCCTGGTAAGGAGTTTCATCACCCTTCCATTCCTGCGGAACGAAATATTGTCGAATCCTCCGATGTCTATCCAGTTCTTCCAGTTCTGGTATCCATAATCCGTGTACAATATAGGAGGCCAGGTGACGGTAAGCGGATGCATCCCGTACTTTGTCTTCAATATATGCGCCTGGAATGCACTATCCTTGCCACCACTGCCGGGTACAAGACAATCATAAGAACCGTCTTTACTGCGGTGCTGGTCGAGCAAGGTGACAAGCTCCTGCTCTCTTTTCTCCCAATCGATGCGCTCCTTTTGTTCATTCGCCCTGCAGGCATCGCATATTCCGGCCTCATCGAATGCAAGCGTTCGCTTCTTCGTGTTGATATTGTGTTTGAACTCTATCTCCGACACGGGTCGCTGATTGCTCATCACGCATCGCTTACAGAATTTCACTTCACGGGGAAGGCCATATTTGACTTCTAACTGCTCGCTCATGTTCATTTCAGGATTTAGAATTTATTTTCAGCCACTCGGCATAGATATTCACACCGTACAACCCACTTTTCTCCGGATGAAACTGGGTTGCAAAGATATTGCGATGCAGGATGGAAGAACAATATTTCAATCCTCCATAACTTGACTGAGACAGCACATCTGCATCATCAGACGGAATCACATAATAGGAATGCACGAAATACATGAAATCGCCAGACTTGCAACACTGCAACGGCGTATCCTTCCATGGCCTGGATTCGGCAATGGTGTTCCATTGTATCTGCGGCACCTTGAAGACATTGTCATTCCTGGAACTGAAATCAAACTTCTCCACACGTCCGGGTATGAGGTCCAGCCCTTCCGTCTGTCCGAATTCCGTACTGTGCGAAAGCATCAGCTGCAGACCCAGGCAAACACCCATAAGGGGCTTACCGGTGGCGACATACTCCCGAATCCCGTCCACCAACCCGAATGCATGCAAATTCTTCATCGCGTCAGAAAAGGCGCCAACTCCCGGGAGTATGGCATAATCAGCTTCAAGCAGATCGTCCTTGCTGCTGCTGATGGTAACATCGCAACCGAGGTGCTCACATGCCTGCTTCACACTGAAAAGGTTACCCAAATGGTAGTCTATGATGACAACTCTATGCTTCATACAACTGGTTATGGCCTACAGGAAATATGACTGTCGTGCAGATGATTCTTGATATCCTTGATGGAACAGGGGGTGATCCGGCCGAACTGAGTTCGCCCGCTTTGCAAATATGATATATTGCCTTCCGTCCTGCTTTGCATATTGCTTTGACGGTTGGCGATGAAATCATAATGGATCAGGGATGCAACTGCCACCGCATCCGCTTCTCCCAAACTGATCACTTCACCCACATGTTCCTTTTTCCCGGGTCCGCCATGTGCGATCACCGGAATGTCAACCGCCTTCGCCACCATCTTCGTGAGTCCCAAATCATACCCCAGTCCGGTGCCCTCCCTGTCGACAGATGTAATGACGATCTCGCCTGCGCCCAATGCAGCGACCCTTTTTGCCCATCCTACGACTTCCACACCGGTCATCTCCCGGCCATTGTCTATGAATGCATGGTATAGACCGTCTGGCTGGCGTATGGCTTCAATGGCCACCACAATGGTGGATGAACCGAATTTGGAGGCGGCTTCATGAATGAAATCGGGATGCTTGATGGCTGCAGTATTGATGCAGACCTTGTCAGCCCCCGCCCTCAGCGCCTCCCGGATGTCATTGATGGAACGAATTCCTCCTCCGACCGTTAGGGGAATGAAACTCTTTCGCGCTGTCGCGGAAACAATCTCCTGCAAACTGTTGCGTTCATACAGGCTGGCAACCACGTCCTGATAAAACAACTCATCAGCTCCATTTTCATAATAAAAACGTGCGAAATCCTCGGGCTTTCCCAAAACCCTCAGGCCCTCGAGCAGTACGCCTTTCACAAGATTCGGGCCCTTGATATCTAGCCTGGCGATCACACGGATCACCTTATCATCAAACGATTGTCCAACCGCCATCTACAATTAGATTTTGACCTGTGATATATGATGCTTCATCTGAAAGCAGAAAAGCCACCGGACCTGCCATGTCCGCCGGAACGGCCATTCTCCTCAAAGGTACTTTTCGCTCGTAATTGCTTACAAAAATAGAATGCTGACTGTCAAACACGCCACCGGGAGAAACCGCATTCACCCGTATCCCATGTGGACCGAAATATGAAGCAAGATATTTTGTAAAATGAATCAGTCCTCCCTTTATCGCCGAATAGGCCACGGGAGAGGTGAGACCGGTACCATCATACACCGTGAAATCCGGTGCAACGACTCCATACATCGATGCGATATTGACGATGTTGCCCGATGATCGACCCTTCATGTATGACAGTACACACTGGCAAAAAACAAATGTACTGTTCAGCTGCATATCCATATTCCGCACCCATGATTCATATGTCACATCCTCGAAACGATTTCCCCAATCGGGCGTGCGCGGATACGCATTGTTCACCAATCCGTCGATCCTGCCAAATCTTTCAATAATGGCAACGATCGTACCCTCGATCGCAAGCGGATCGGTCACGTCGCATTTTACTTCCGTGAATTCCTCATTCGTCTCCGTGGCAAGATCCACATTGACGCACAAAGCTCCTTCCTGCCTGATCTTATCGATCAACGCCCTTCCTATGAGACCGCTGCCTCCCGTCAAAACAATGACCTTGTCTTTTAATTTCATTTGCCGCTTATCGGGTTATTCATATAAAGCCAGTGCCAGGACTTCCGCCCCCTCTTTGACAGAATTCATCATATCCGAACCGGCTCGGAGCGAATCAAGGAAATACTGCATCTGTGCATGATAGGTTTCCATCATCTGGAAATCATTCCTCTCAAATACGATCTTACCCGCCCCGTCAATGATACGGCAATGTATCAGATCGCAGATCCATGTCTGATCTTCAAATACCAGCTCGATCTGTCGCTTTGCATCCCGCCGGTAGTAATTCAGTATGATGGACACTGAAAAATCAATGTACCGCAGATGATAATTCGCATGGTCCACCGCTGCTATGCCAAGACTTGAATCTGAAGTCCTGAAGGAATGGGCATGCAGTGGCTTTCCGAATAGCCAGTAGCAATAATCCATCTCATGGATCAGGTCAAGGTGTACGCCGCCGCCCATTTCAGGCCTTGAACTGTAGGAGTTGCGGAAATCCGCGCCATTCCGCCATTCCGGAAGGTATGATCCGCAATATACATTCACCTCATTCAACCTTTTGCCGGCAATATGCGATTTCAGATACCGGATGACCGGATGAAACCGGAGGTTACAAGCCAGGTAGGTAACGGTACCTGCCAGCCGCACCGCTTCGACACATTCTTGAAGACCATCCAAGCCGTGCGCAAGCGGCTTTTCTATGAATAAAGGAATATCCAATGCAAGGAACTCCTCAATCGTTTGAATATGCCTGGATGTCGGATTGGAGATGATCGCAAAATCAGGAGATGCCGAAAGACTCCCGATGCTGTAAACATCTTCCACACTTTCCACGGGTGCGGATGCTGCCGACGAACGAAGCCCCATGATCCGAACGGCAGGATCGATGGCCCGGAGTGCTGAGATATGCTTCTTTGCAATGGAGCCAATGCCGGCAATCAGCACATTCATAAGGAAAAATCCAGCTTGTTTTGCTCCAGTAAAAAACTCAGAAATTCGAAATCGACAGGATGATCCAAGTCAAAACAAATATGAGGCATTTCATAGATCAACGACCTGTCTGTGATCGCAGAACGATACCCCTCCAAAAAAAAACTTCGACGGTAAAAATAAAATGAAGCATTCAGGTCATAGACCTTCGGTGCAGACTGGCGCGTGAGGAAACTCCCCTTCTTCACGGTCCCGTAATATCCATTTTCCTGCACTTCCACCATATTGAAATACGGATTCCTTGCTGCTGCATTGACCGAGAACAGATTGACAGCCCCTTCATCTGACCTGATGATACCAAATGCCTTCTGCAGATCCTCTTGAGTCCGCAGAGGTGATGTGACGTCCAGATCCAGAACATAGTCGTACGTCTTTCCAGATGCCGCTTCTTGAAACAAAAGCAGATCTGAGATCGTATCTATCTTCCCGGCAGCATCCGTGGCAAGATGCTCAGGCCGCTGATAAGCCGTCTCCAGTCCAAACCCGGAAGCGACAGCCCTGATATCCTCATCGTCGGTTGATAAAACAACATCCCCATTCTGGCCCGAAGCAAATGCCATCGCCGTGTCAATTGAATATCCGATCAGTGGCTTGCCCGCTAATTTTCTTATGTTTTTTCCGGGAATACCCTTCGACCCTCCCCTCGCACATATGGTGATCAGCAGATTCATCTCTATGCCGTTATCAAAATTTAATATGCTTGATATCTTCCTGGGCTTTCCTGAAATCATCCATCTTCCCGATATCGAGCCAATAGCCAAGAAGCGGATAATACGTCACTTTCCTGCCCTTCGATATGAGGTTTTCAATGAGGTCTGTCGCATTATAAAACTGCCCCTTCGGTATTAAACCAATATGCTCTTTTTTCAACAGGTAGATCCCCGCATTCGAATAGTAAGTCAGCGTTGGTTTTTCCTTCAGCGACAGCACGGATTCATGATCGATCTCAAGGATCGCATAAGGGATATTCACATTATATGGAATGCATGCCACTGACATGTCAGACCCCTTTGTGACAAACTCGTTGAAGAATTCTTCCAGGTCGATATTGGTCAGCAAATCTGAATTCATCAGAAGGACCGTATCGTGATGCACATGCTCAATCAGTGAAAGCGAACCGATCGTCCCAAGCTGCTCCTGCTCACGAATATAAGAGACCGATACCCCCATTTCACTGCCATCCCCGAAATGATCGACAATCTGTTCGGCAAGGTAATTCACGCTGATCGTGATATTCCCAATGCCATGCCGGGAAAGCCAACGGACCCCATGCTCGATGATCGGACGATCACCGACCTTCAAAAGTGGCTTCGGTATCGTATCCGTCAATGGACTTAGCCTGACACCCCTGCCACCCGCCATGATCACAGCATCCAGCGGCAAAAATGACTTGTGAAATGAAAAGTTTATGAGCCTGCTGATCTGCATGTTCCCATCCAATACGGGAAGGATCTGTATGCCTATATTCCTCACATTAACGATGTCAGCCACGCTGAAGGATCCCTCTTGGATATAACGGAACTGGGTCTTCATGTAATCACTGACCTTGTCATCAAGATTTTTTCCAGCCATCAGCCCCCTCCTCACATCACCATCCGTCAATGTGCCGATCAGTTGACCCTCATCATTGACAACAAAAAGTGTGAGTTCGACGACGCCGTTCAGCTTATGTAAACCGGCCGTCATATGCTCGTCCCGGTGAATCAGATATTTTTCAGGTTTGGTCATAGCCTGTACGTTGAAGGAAATGGCAGATCATAGAATGTCTTTTTCAACACGACGCTTATATCACAACTTTCCAATTCCGTGACGATCTTAGCGCTTGCGCCACCGATACCATACGGATTCACCACATGATCCAAAACCCTTTGAAAAGCATCTGAATAGGCATGATCCAATGCCGACAATATCTCCGAACTCTCGGGGGCGCAGTCAATGACGCTCAAAGCCTGGATTCTTCCCCTCTGCCTGTCGCCGATATTGATGGTGGCTTTTTTGAAGCTTGGCACTTCCAATAGTCCGCTTGAAGAATTTCCCACCACCGCATCGACATGGCGAAGGCAAGACAGATACCGCATCTGGCCCAATGATGTGAATGACTTGGATGTTGAAGGATGTTGCTTCACATACGATTCTATCATCTGGATCAATACCCTGCTGTCGGTATCGGCATTCGGCATGGTGAAAATGACATGGGTGTCCGGGAGACTTTCAAGTGCCTTCAAGAGCTCTTTCATCTGCCCTGTCACAGTCCCTTGCTCCAGTGTCACGGGATGAAACGTGACCAATATGTTTTTTTGACCGAATTTGAAGTCGAGCGATTCTTCCAGAGCCTCTCGGTCGAGCAACTTCATCATGTTGATATTATCCACACCCAGCCCGCCGACGAGATGCACCCGCTCTGGCAATTCGCCAAGCTGTATCACCCGCTTCCGGTATTCCTCCGCAGCTACAAAGTGAATATGCGACATCTTCGTGATCGAATGGCGTATCGCTTCGTCAAAAGCACCCTCCGTCGTCTCCCCGCCATGGAGGTGGGCGATCGGAATCCTCGAGATCATCGCTGCCGCCGCCGCACAGAATATCTCGTACCGGTCTCCAAGCAACAACAGGATATCCGGCTGCAGATCGGATAATGCATCCGCAAATCCGATCATGGCAATGCCCATCGACTTGGTCACCCCTATCGAAGTGTCAGAACTCTGCAGCATCTCCAGTTTCCTGTCAATGACGAATCCGTCCTCCTCAATCTCCCTGTACGTAAGACCGAACTCCGGGGAAAGATGCATGCCCGTTGCTATGAGTTGAAGGCGAAGATCCGCGGATTCAAGTATCCCCTGCATGACCCTGCGAAGCAGCCCGTATTCGGCTCGAGTTCCAGTAACAACGCAGACTTTTTTCATAATTCGATCAGATCATCCTTGCTGAAATCCAACTTCGCTTTTTGACCTATTACCTGGTCCCACAACATAGGCGATATGCCGGTACCGGGCCTTTTGACCATCAGGTTCTGGTCTGTGAAGACTTCTCCCTGCATGATATTCCGGCTGGCTACAATAGACTTCCTCGCGACAGACCTGTTCTTCGCCTCACTTGGAGTCAATCTCTTTATTCCGTCACCCATGGCCCTTTCGATATTGCGTATCGCTTTGACCATTTCCTTGAGTTCTCCGGGCTCAAGGCTTGCCTTGTGATCCGGTCCAGGGAGTTCCCTGTCTAGCGTGAAATGCTTTTCAATGCAAACCGCACCCAGGGCTACTGCCGCTATGGACACTTCGATGCCGGCAGTGTGATCAGAATAACCGACCCGCACACCAAAAGCACTCCCAATGGACTGCATGGCCCGAAGGTTCACTTCTGTCATGGGTGTGGGATATTCCGTGGTGCAGTGCAACACCATCATTCGATCGCGCGGTGTCCCCGAGCTTTCCAATACCTGGATGGCCCCTTCGATATCCGACAGGGTTGCCATACCGGTTGACAGGATGACTTCCCTTCCCAACTGACCGATATGCCTTAAATATGGAAGATTGGTGATCTCACCCGAAGGAATCTTGAAAATATCCTGCCCAAGGCTCAACAACAGATCGACGCTTTCAATATCGAAACCCGTCGAAAAGAAACCAATATTGCGTTCCCGGCAATGACTGATCAACGCGTCATGCATCCCAGGAGTGAGCTCAAGACGCTTGAGCATGTCATATTGCGATTCTGCTATTCCCGTGTTCCGGTTCTGATATGCCGCCTTCACGGCAGTGGGGGTGACCAGTCTTTCTGCATTGAAAGTCTGAAATTTCACCAGATCGGCTCCTGCTTCAGCAGCTGCATCGATCAGCCGTTTCGCCATGGCCAGATCACCATTATGATTGACACCGGCCTCTGCTATGATGAGCGTGGAATTCATTTTATCTTATATTTCTGAACAGCGCACCTGAAGGCACATGCTTGCGAACGATCGAACCGGCACTGATGATGGCGCCGTCTCCGATGGAAACACCCTGATGAATGATCACGCCGCTTCCAATGAAACAACGGGATCCTATGATAACATCCCCATTCACCATCGCACCGGTCGATATATGGCAATGAGCTCCCACCACGGCATCATGCTCTATCAATGCCATGGAGTTGATGATCGCATTGATTCCAATCCGGGCACCCGCATTCACGATAGCTCCATGCATCACAATGGATCCTTCCTCTACAAAAGCATGCCTGGATACATGTGATCTTGAAGATATGACCACCGCCATTTTCGCTCCAAGCATTTTCGATTTCTCGTACAAGGCGATCCGAATATCCGCTGATCTGATCTGACCAACAGCAACAAAAAAATTTGGAATGTCTTCCACCAGTTTGGGCAAGTCTTCATTTATGCCAAGGATGGGATAACCCAAAACTGGATTATTGCCATCTTTCGGATGCTGAACAATACCCTTTATGTGATATTCGCCTTCATCCTCTATGACATCAATGCAGGATCGACAATGACCACCTCCGCCCAGCAGCAATAACGGCTTCATACTAAAAAAGCACTACTCGGAATGTTAATGATCTGTTGCTCAAGATCCTCAGAAACCGGCAAAGGAGCCCGGGGGCAGGCTTGGTATGGCTTCAAGCGATGCATGAGTGTCCATGAAGGCCTTGTCATGATGCCGCTGTCATTAGTGGCCTGCAGCACGGCATCCCGCACTTCAACATCAGGCTTTGAAAGCATGATGGTTTGAAGCCAATAATTGCTATGTGAACCCGTTGGCTCTTTCATGAGGGAAACTCCCGTCATACCCTCAAATGCTTTTGCATATGATGCATACAACTGCCGCTTGGATGCCAGGAAAACTGGCAACTGTTCGAGCTGAGCGCAACCAAGGGCTGCATTCAGGTTCGGCATCCGGTAATTGTACCCCACTTCGTCATGGATAAAGGCCCACCGATGCGGCACCTTCGCGGTAGTGGTAAGGTGTTTCGCCCTTTGGGCTATCTCGGAATCATTAGTGAGTATCGCTCCCCCACCCCCAGTGGTGATGGTCTTGTTACCATTGAAACTCAAGGTACCCATCATGCCAAAAGTTCCGGAGTGTTTACCCTGATAGGTACTTCCAAGGGATTCTGCAGCATCCTCTATCAGGGCTATATTGAAGTCACGGGCAATGGCAAGCAATCCATCAAGATCCGCCATATGTCCGAAGGTATGCATCGGCACCATGGCCCTTATTACTTTTCCGGTGGACTTGTTGATGCAATGTCCATTGCTTTGTTCAGAAATATGTTGGAGGTAATCCCGCAACGGTCCGACCGCCATGCCAAGGGTGTCATGGACACTATCGACAAAATGTGGAATGGCACCGCAGTAACTCACCGCATTTGCAGTAGCGATGAACGTTAGTGCCGGAACCAAAACCTCGTCCCCTTCGCTTACGCCGGCAAGCTCAAGGGCAATGTGAAGCGCTGCCGTTCCATTGGCAACCGCCACCGCATGCTTCGCTCCCGTATAGGAAGCAAGCTCGTGTTCAAACAAACCCACGTATTTGCCCACAGTAGAAACAAAGGTCGAATCAAGGCAATCCTTGACATATTGCCATTCATTACCCTTGAAGCGCGGCTCGTGCAGGGCCGCCTTATCAGATCCTATGACAGACCGGATGGCATCAATGATTTGGTGTGCTAGTGGTTCAGAGACTGATGACATTGCGAAGAATCAAATATTATAAATGTCTGATTTATAGTTTTTCAGATTGGCCGGGTCGAGGAACCATTGCGAGGTCTCCGTCAGTCCGCGCCTTAATCCATCCAGTCCCGCATACGCAGGCTTCCATCCGAAGAGCTCACCGGCTTTTGTATTGTCTGCCCACAAGCGCTCGACTTCCGATTTTTCAGGCCGGATGCGTTGGTCATCCGTCAGGATCTCCACTTGGGTATTCAATACTTCCGCTATCAGATGCACCGTATCGCCTACTGAAATCTCGAAATTGCTGCCGAAGTTCACAACCTCTCCCAGGCCTGTATCGCATTCCAATGCCGCTATAAACCCGGCCACCGTGTCTTTGACAAAATTGAAATCTCTCGTTGGTGTGACAGATCCCAGCCTGATCTGTCGCTTACCATTCGCGATCTGGGTGATGATGGTTGGGATCACGGCCCGGGCTGATTGCCGAGGACCGTAGGTATTGAAAGGACGGGCAATGACCACGGGAAGCCCGAAGGATGCATAAAAGGAGTAAGCCAGCTGGTCAGCGGCGATCTTGCTGGCCGAATAAGGAGACTGCCCCTGCAGCGGGTGCTCTTCCGTGATGGGCACGAATCGTGCAGTGCCATACACTTCACTGGTGGATGTATGGACCACACGCTGTACACCGAGTTCCCGCGCAGCCTGCATCACATTGAGGGTCCCTTTCGCATTGACATCCACGTAAGTATCGGGTGAATGATACGAATAAGGGATGGCTATCAAAGCAGCCAGATGAAGTACCGCATCACAGCCCTTCATGGCTTCCTTCACGCCATGTGGATCCCGTATGTCACCGGCAAAAACTTCGAAGCGGCCTTTGACATCAGAGGCGCAATCATCAAGCCAGCCCCATGAATTAAAAGAGTTGTACAGCACAAAAGCACGCACAGTATATCCCTTACGCACCAGCGCTTCTGTGAGGTGCGACCCTATAAAGCCATCGGCTCCGGTGACCAATATTTTTTTAAATCCCATGGAATAACATATGTATTATAAGCTAATGGATATCACTCAAAAAGTACATGGAAAACAAAACAATCGTCAGCCATCACACTGAATCATGAAATACCCGGGAAGGGTTTTGAATGCTCAAACCGGATGCGCCTATTCAGAAAACAGCATATTCTGAATCAGATAATATAACCCCCGGCCGCTTATTGGAATATCCTGACAACGATCCATCAAAACTGTATTCCTCAAGGTTGAATTCAAGCACGTTCTCCAAAGCATGGATGGCTCCTTGATTTGGAATGCCGAGTCCTATGGAAGCAAAACTATACGTACCTGCTTTAATGTTCACTGGAAGTGATATCCTGTATTTGTAAATCCCCTTTTTTCTGATATCAAGTCTTGAAGCATCACGATCGTTCTCATGCGAACAAACAATGATTTCCTCGTTTTTTTTCAGATAATAGTAGAAAATGAAACTCAGGCGATCGGTTTTGACTTCCACTTCCGCCTCCAGGTATCTTTTTTCAAACACATCGAATTCATTCTTGGAACGACCTTCCGCATCTACCAACCTCAGGCTCCGGATCTGTGCCGGCTTATCGAGATCTGAATCGATAAGGATGTCATTCATGTCTTTCTCATCGACCTTGGCGCCGGTCTCAAGATATCCTTTAATAACATCGGCCGTTGGGCCTTGCGCGTGCACCATGCCCGCTTCAAGATGGATGCACCGCTTGCAAAGCGTCTGAATCATGCCTAGCTGATGGCTGACGAAGAGCACCGTCTTCCCCTCATTGGTGCTCGCATCCTGCATTTTTCCAAGGCACTTGCGCTGAAACTGCGCATCTCCCACAGCCAGTACCTCGTCGACAATGAGGATCTCACTGTTTAGATGCGCCGCGACGGCAAATGCCAGGCGAACATACATCCCACTGCTGTATCGCTTCACGGGAGTATCGATATACCGCAACACTCCGCTGAATTCCACGATCTCATCCAGCTTCCGGTCAATCTCTCGCTTTCGCATCCCGAGAATGGTACCGTTAAGATAAATATTCTCCCTGCCCGTAAGCTCCGGATGAAACCCTGTACCTACTTCGAGAAGACTGGCCACGCGCCCTTTTCCACTGATCCGACCAGATGTTGGCGCAGTGACCCTGCTGATGATTTTAAGCAGTGTACTCTTCCCGGCGCCGTTCCGGCCGATGATGCCCACTGCATCCCCCTTCTCAATCTCAAAACTGACGTCCTTCAGACTCCATACCACATCACTGCCACCCTTGATGGTCCTATCATTTGTCTCGCCAAGCTTCATGTAAGGGTCTTCCTTTCCACGCAGCTTCGCAAACCATCTTTCCAGATCCCTGCTGATGGTACCCGTACCGATCTCCCCAAGCTGATATGCTTTGGAGAGATGTTCAACCTTGATGACGACCTTGCTCATATGGAACTTACCTGAAATTTTTAAATTCCTGTCAAACGGTGTCGACAAATGTGCGTTCCACCTTATTGAATATCACGACACCAAAGACCAACACGATGAATGTAAATATGCTGCTGTACCCAAGGCCCGACCAGCTGAAACTTGCATTTCCAAGGAACCCATAACGGAACGTTTCAATGACAGCCGTCATCGGATTTGCTTCAATGATCCAACGTATGCCTGAATCAGCAGTCGAAAGAGGATAGACAACAGTCGTTGCATACATGAGAAGCTGAACGCCGAATGTGACCAAAAAGGCGAGATCACGGTATTTGGTCGTCATGGCGCTGATGATCATGCCCAATCCAAGACCTAACAACGCCATGAGAAGGATCAGGTACGGGAAAAGTAAAATATACATGTTGGGAGAACATTCCTCCCTGCGGAAGATCAGGTAGTACCCAAGCATACACAGGAACAGAATCATCTGGGTGCCGAACTTGACCAAATTGCTCACAACGATGCTCAAAGGCATGATCAGACGGGGGAAATAAACCTTTCCGAAGATATGGGCATTATCCTTGAAGACAGTGGATGTCTTTGTGAGACAATCCGCAAAATAATTCCAGGTCGTCACGCCGGCCATATAAAAAAGGGGCTGCGGTATACCATCCGTCTTGAATCCGCCAAGCCTGCCGAAAACAAATGTGAAGATGATCGTCGTCATCAACGGCTGTATGAAAAACCAGGCCGGCCCCAGGATGGTCTGCTTGTAAAAAGCCACGAAATCACGCCGTACCAACAGCCACAGCAAGTCCCTGTAATCCCAGACTTCCTTCAACTTAAGGTCCAGTAGGGATGACTTCCCTTCGATATGCCAATCGTAATGAGAATCCATATTCGTGGTTGATACTTACTTCCTGCCACTATTTTTTTGTACAAATATGACCTTTCGGATCGGCTCTGTGATAAAACCGAATATCCCGCCTCCTTTCTTTCGCTTTCTTTTGCCTTCATCGAAATACTCGGCACCCTGACCATATCCGTATCCGCTGTAGCCATAACCCCCGTATCCATAGTATCCTCCATAACCTGCCTGGATGTCGATATCGTTCAGAACCAGACTCACTTTTGGCAATCGCTTGTTTTCATATATCTCATCGAGCATCACCAGCTGCTTCTTAAAGGTATAGTTATGCCGAACCACATAGAGGCAGGCGTCTGCATATTTGCCAAGAACTAGTGCATCACCCACAAGTCCCACCGGTGCCGTGTCTATCACGATCACGTCAAATGATTCCTTTAGCTTTTTGATGAAAGCGTCAAGCCTATCATCAAGCAGCAACTCGGATGGATTGGGGGGGATAGGGCCGCATGGCACCACATACAGATTCTCGAAGCCAGGCACCTGTATCGGTAGTTCTTCAAAAGAAACACCGCCTATGATATAGTTGGTGGCGCCCAGTCTTTTGCCCAAATTGAGCCCGCTCATGATCTTGGGCTTTCTGATGTCGAATTCGAGGATGGCCGTCTTCTTGCCGGCCAATGCCATCACAGCCCCCATGTTCGTACTGACGAAGGATTTGCCTTCGCCGCTGGTCGAGGAAGTCACCAGCAGAACGGCTTTATCTTCTGATGGAAGGATATACTTGAGATTCGTTCGAATGATCCTGAATTGTTCCGCAATGAATCTCCGGCTGGTTTGACTGACAACCAATGCCGTTTCTTCGTCGGAATGGCTGATCTCACCGATTATCGGTGCATCTGTAACCCTTTGTACATCATAACGCCCCCTGACCCTGTCGTTCAAATATTCAAGCAGAAAGATGATAAGAGATGGCAGAGCGATACCCAGCAAAAATGCTAAAATAAAAGTGCCCTTCCTGTTGGGACTCACAAGCACGCCTACTGGCAGTGCCGGCTCAATGACTTTCACATTCGATATCGTGGATGCAGAAACGATTGATGTCTCGAGCTGCTTTTCCAAAAGAAATGAAGACAATTGTTCAAGGATCTTCTGCTGTCGGGTTATGTCAAGTAGCTCTTTTTCTTTGGCCGGCATCCGGGATATCTCCTGCCCCGCCAACTTGTTTTGGAGTAACAAGTTTGTATAAGACATCTGAAATGCCTGTCTCACGTTCTTGAGGTTTTGCAGGATATCAATCCTCAATTTCTCAATCGTAGTCTCCATCGACTGAATCATTGGGTTGGCACGAGTCGTCGTCTTGAGCATCGTTTCCCGCTCCACCTGAAGCTTGTTGAATTCGCCTATCTGCATCTGCAAGGATGGCTCTTCAATACCCAGTATAGAACCTACCTGACGGTATGGAGTTCTGTTGTCACTCACATAACTGATCAGATTATCAACAAGCTTGAGTTGCACACCCTGACGGGTGGTCTCTTTGTCCAATTCTCCTAGCGAACTGATTATTTGTTCCGCTTGCATTTCCGGATTGATGATCCGGTTCTTTTCACGAAAACCCAATAAATTCCGCTCAACATCTCCCAGATTCACATTCACTGACCTGAGCTGGTCTTTAATGAACTGAAGCGCATTCTCCGCAGCGAGCTTCTTTTCTTCAAGCCCCACCTGAGAGTACTCCTTCATCCAATGGTTAATGATGGATGCCCCCAGCCTTGGATTCTCATTCAAGTAGGAGAGCAGCATGATATTGTTTGACTCCCCCGACTGGGTTGCGGTCAGCCCCGCCAACAATTGGGCTGCCCTTATATCCGTCGCCGCATAACTGACATTGAATTGAAGACTGGCGAATTGTGAAAAGTCCACCGGATTCCTGCTCAAAGAGAACCGACCGGCGGAATTCTCAAATGGCTGATCAAAAGTCATCAACGTTCCATTCTCCCCGATGGTAAACTGCTTCTCATCCTTGAAATTGACATTGAGGATGAAGGATGTGGCGGAATCTTTCAAGTACAGGATATTCAACGTAAAAGGGCTCTCAGATGGCTGCAGCAGACTCGCACGAACACTCCCCTGATTAGAATATTCAAACTCCAGCCCAAGTGCCCGCACAACTCGCTTACCCAGATTCAACGAACGGATGACCTGCATCTCATCGTTGATGTTCTTGTTGGGATTCGAAAACAGCATTTCTTCCATCTTGTCCTTGTTGGCTCCCATGGCAGAAGGATCCTTCACCATCAACGTTCCGGTCACACTGTAGATGTTAGGCTGATACCGCAGCTTCAAGAATGCGAGAAACATGAATAACACAACGGATGCGATGACCCATGGGAGATAGGGCATGAACCTGATGACCATCTCGCGGGGTGAAATGGTATTCAGTTGCCGCTGCTGCTCTGCTGCTAACGCAGTCGTCTCTTTTATCATTGTAATTACTTATCTAAATGAATTGGCTACGATGGTAATGACCGATACCACCGAAAAAAGTATCGTCACGTATTGAATGGTCTGTATGTCTGCGGGTGTTTGCTTGCGCTTATCCGGCTGCACGATGACGACATCGTTCTGCCGCATGTAAAAATTTGGAGAAGACAAAATTTTAGGATCTGTAAGGTCTATTTGGACGTAACTCCGCTTCCCTTGCTCCTCACGAATAAGCATGATATCCTCCCTCCGACCGAAATTATTGATATCCCCCGCCAAACCGATCACTTCAAGAATGCTCGCCTTCCCTGATGGGATAGTGTAGACTCCGGGACTCGATACCTCCCCCAATATGGTGATCTTGAAATTACTGAACCTGATCACACAATAAGGATTTGTCAAAACACCCATTTCTAAGATCTTACGGATAAGTAACTCCTCCAACTGCTTAATTGTCAGCCCCTCCACTAATATCTCGCCCATTGCATGCATGCGGATTTTACCGTAATTATCCACCAGATATCCGCCTCCGGATGTCGAAGCTGGTAATTCATTCCCGACTACAGGCCTCAGAGATATTGCATCGCTGGACCCGCCTGCCTGATTGTAAATGAGCGTGGCTGCCGAATTATCACTGTGAAATCTGATACTCAACATGTCCCCCTTCTGAATCAACTGGTCCGGTATCACGATGTTCGCCATTATGGTTGAATCCGTCAAACCCTCAAAATACCTCACCGGCTTTGACACAAGACAGGAAGAAAATCCACCAATGCAAAAAATTATCATCATAAACAGGAACCCCTTACATTGCCTTCTTGAGGTACACGGAAATAGGATAGTAACCATATTAATCCTGTTTTGGTATTAGATTTTTTTTATCAACCTGTGCCACCAACTTGCATCCAAGACTTTCAATAACGACCTCCACCGTGTGGTGCATTACACGCAAGATCGTAGCCTCCCTGTCCATCAACACCCCACCAAGGATCACCACCTTGGCATTTGGCTTCAATTCCAACGACTCAAGCTTCACATCCTGATATTCATTCATGAACCGCCGAATATCCTCAATCTCCTTGTCCTTGATGATGGCCGGCTTTCCAAGCCAATACACATAATTCAACACACCAGTCACCATCCGCACCTGCGTCTGATCCTTCGGATGGACATGCACAAAAACATATGACTTGAATAACGGCTCTTCCACCACCTTGACACGGTCACTCCACTGCTTCTCGACCTTGTTCAAAGGACAATACGCCTCTATACCCTCGGCCAAAAGCAACCCATGGACTTTCTTCTCCCACCTGGGTTTGGTATAAATGGCGTACCAGTTTTTTTTTACAATCATTTCCGATATGGCTTCGCCACCTCAGTCCCATCGCAACACTTCCGGGTGGCCGTTTAGAAATAAATATATGCTCAACCACACATTACAATCCCACTGCCATGACAATAGTCATCACATTACTCGACTCCAAAGCGGATTGTGCTGATCAGAAAGGGATGTTTGTTGGTCAGATATAAGATCATTAAAACTTCGCGCAAATATAGTGTTTTTACCATTCAGCAA
>CAJBPC010000280.1 GCA_903957405.1 uncultured bacterium
CCTGAAGGGGTCGGAAGTCCCTGCGGCCATACGGGACGGTTCGTCCAGCACTGCACCGCGGTCACTTCCCCGATAAGTCCGGAGGCGATGAGTTCCTGCGTGCGTCGGACGCCGTCGCCCGAACCACCCTGGTTGCCCATCTGGGTGATGACCTTGTACTTCTTAGCGGCCTCGGTGAGGATGCGCGCTTCGTAGATGTCATGCGTCATCGGCTTCTGCAAATACACGTGCTTGCCCATCTGCATCGCCGCAAGTGATGCCACGGCATGGGTATTGTCGGGAGTGGATACGGAAACCGCATCGATGTTGTTCCGCTCCTTTTCCAGCATCTCCCGGAAATCCTTGTACACCCGAGCCTTCGGAAACCGCTTGACCGAGGATTCGATCTGACGGCCATCCACATCGGCAAATGCAACGATATTGGCTTTCGGACTCTTTGAGAACTCCGCGAGGTCGCTGGCGCCCTTGCCGCCGGCACCGATGCCTGCGATGTTGAGCTTGTCACTCGGGGCGAGATACCCCTTTCCGATCACGTGTCGTGGCACAATGGTGAAGGCCGCTACACTCAGCGATGCATCACGCAGGAAATTGCGACGGGGATAGTTGCGTTTTTTCGACATGGCAATTATTGGGTATTAAAAAATGTTATGGGCATTTGACTTGCGACAGGAATTAATCATACCGGACGCACTCTTTCTCTTCCTTCTCCGTGTATGCCAGACCATACTGTGCCAGTACTTCAGCCGGCACACCATTCCATTGGTTCGGCTGGTTGCCGGCATATCCGATATCCTTCACCCCGATCTGCGAGGTATAGAAACCCGTCGATGTGAGGTCGCGCATCAGATTGAAGAACGCCACACCCTGAGTGACTTCCGGCTTGGCCTTTTTAGGATAGGCGATCTCGTCGACGATGGAGATCCGCTGATCGGCGGTGCAGTCGGTGAAGGATTTTTCAAACCTTCTGTGGCTGTGCATGTCCAGCCAGCGAAGGCCACCCCGCATCGGTGTCTGATGCTCGGGCATGTCCTTCACGATGAATTCAATGAACTCAGGTACGCCTGCATCCGAAGCATTGCCGCTGACCTCGTCGCGAGGGATTATGATGTCTCCCAGCACGGTGATCGTCGACAGCTCATGCGGTGTGAAGAAGGTCTCAGATGTCACTTTCTTGAAATGAGCGATCTCCTCGGGCTGACGGTCCACGCCTTTTGCGGCACCTGCATTATCCACGGGCGCAGCGGAACCCGTTG
This sequence comes from uncultured bacterium, assembly GCA_903957405.1. Taxonomy (GTDB): domain Bacteria; phylum Bacteroidota; class Bacteroidia; order Chitinophagales; family Chitinophagaceae; genus Pollutibacter. The sequence continues at coordinate 1,254 of CAJBPC010000280.1, forward strand.
CGGAGGGTGTCTCTTTCGGCTTACAGGAATCCAACAACACCCCGGATGCCAGTGTGCCGAGCGCGATGGCTTTTAACGACTTTCTTCTGTCCATATGCTTTACGAATTACCGGTTTCAAAATAAAATTCACGCAGACGAAAATTAGGGCCGATCAGATGTTTTTTTTCTTCATCTCATCCACGAGATATTCCGAAGCCCTCATGGCCAATGCCATGATCGTCCAGGTGATGTTCTTGTCGGCCTGCGACACGAAGGAACCACCGTCCATCACAAAGAGATTCTTGCAGTCATGGGCCTGGTTGTATTTATTCAATGCCGAAAGTTTGGCATCATTCCCCATCCGCACGGTTCCGGCCTCGTGAATGATCTTACCCGGCGAGTCAAGGCCATAGTTATTCCCCGCATTGTCATCCCCCCAGGTGATCACTGCACCCATCGCATGCATCATCTCCCTGAAAGTCTCCTTCATATGCTTTGCCTGTTTGACTTCATAGTCGGTATGCTTGACATGGAAGCGCAGTACGGGAATCCCGAATTTATCAACCACGTTGGGATCTATCTCGCAGTAATTGGATGCAAGGGCAATGGCCTCTCCCCTTCCCGCCATGCCGACGCCGGCACCGAAAAAGAAACGTTGGTCCTCTTTGAGTGACTTTCCGTACCCGCCTGCTTCCTTCTGCTGGCCGTTCACCGGATAACTGCCGTTCATACCTTCCATCCCAAAACCAAAACCATATGCGGGCTGTCCCATACCGCCCCAGTACTCAATGTGGTATCCTCTTGGGAAATCGAGCTTCCGGTTCTCGCCCCACCAGGGCGAATAAACATGCATCCCACCCACCCCGTCTTCATTGTAACGCTTTCGCCCGAACAGTTGTGGCAGCACGCCGCCCATCGCCGCTCCGGTGGAATCGTGCAGGTACTTGCCGACCACCCCGCTGTTGTTCGCGAGACCATTCGGATGCCTTGGAGATTTTGAATTGAGCAGCAGTCTCGCCGATTCGCAAGCACTCGCCGCCAGGATGACCGTCCGGCCAAAGACCTGGTACTCTGCCGAATCATCTTTGCTCACGTAAGAGACACCTGTGGCGATCCCTTCAGCATTGGTGAGCACTTCGCGGACCATGGCAGAAGTTATCAGGTCCACATTGCCCGTCTTCAAAGCCGGCTTCACCAATACGGAAGAAGATGAAAAGTCGGCATGCACCGTACATCCCCGGTTGCACTGCGCACAATAGAAACACTGACCACGCTCATCGTTGATGGGCTTGGTGAGGATCGAAAGGCGGGACGGGATGACGGGCACTCCTGACTTCTGACCGGCCTTCTTGATCATCAGTTCGTGCAACCGCGGCTTTGGCGGCGGAAGGAATATCCCATCCGGATCGTTTTCCAACCCCTCATTCGTCCCGAAGATCCCGATCAAACGGTCTAGCCTGTCGTAATACGGCTTGATGTCTTCATATCCGATGGGCCAGTCATCGCCTAATCCATCTATGCTCCTACGCTTAAAATCCTTCGGCCCAAAACGAAGCGATATCCTTCCCCAATGGTTGGTGCGTCCGCCGAGCATTCTTGCCCTCCACCAATCCCATTTGGTACCATTCGTGGTCGTATAAGGCTCCCCATCGATCTGCCAACCCCAATAACTCGCATCGAAATCCCCGAAAGGCCTGAATTTCGTACTCGCTCCCCTGCGGGGTGAGTCCCACGGATTCTTCATCTGGGTGACATTCTTGGCGGGATCATACATCGGCCCCGCCTCGAGGAGGCATACTTTCAAACCCGCCTTTGCCAGCGTGTAGGCTGCCATACCCCCACCCGCGCCGGATCCTACTATGATGGCATCATACTGTTTCGCTTGTTTCTTAACCTGGAAATCGGGCATGCTCTTTCGAATTTGTATATTGTTTGCGAAAACGTAAATTAGTAAAAAAGCGGTTACCGAAGATCCTGTCTGCCATTTTTTTGCCAACCATCATCGATGATGCCTTTTTCGCATTGACCATCACGGCTTTAGCGATGCGATTAATTAAAAGGAATGACGCATGATGGGCCACTTGAAGTTTTGTTTCCAGGATCCTGCCGGTCCTGCAGCTCGGCAAGATCCTCCCTCCCCTTTGTCCGACAACCAAAATCTGCGGAAATGTCTCGGCATTCCGCGAAAATCCAACACGGCTTCGGGTCACTTGCGGTCAATGGCAGAAGGCCTTTCTCCTTAAAAACCGCAAGCTTCAATGGTTCACCGAACACCGGCGACCGTTGTCCACCATGCCGGCTTGCCGATCAAAGATTCGCTTTGATGAAATCACTCACAAGGTACGCGATGAGCTTGCCGGTCTGTGCGCCCTCCAGTCCGCTGTCGAGCCGGACCGCCCCCTCGCAGATATGCAATCCCGCGACCTTGGCATCGCTGCCCGCGAAATTCACATACTGACGGGCATGCATAGCCGAAATTCCGGATGGCGTCACCGCACTTGACGGCAGATCCTCAATGGCATCCATATCGAGGTCGACCATCACATACTGGTCATCGACAAATCGAAAGGCGTCCGCCACGGCATCCGTAAAGCTTCTTTTGCCGTGTAGGAATATATCCTCCATGAATGAATACTGGATGTCCACATGACTGTAAAGGTCATCTACCATGCTTTGTGGATTGTAGTGCTCATGCAGGCCGATGACGGCATACCGGCCGAGGAAGCCCTCCTCCATGGCATATCGGAAGCCGTTGCCGCTGTGGCGGCCTTCCATGATCCGGAAGTCGGCATGCGCATCCAGGTTGATGGCACTGACTTTCGCCTTGTCCGTCTTCCCGCACTTGTGCAGGGCCTTCGCCACCCCCTTGATCATGGGATAGCTGTTGTTATGACCGCCTCCGATCAACAGGGGCATCTTGCCGGCCATGACGATCATTCTGACCAGTGCTTCGACTTCATCATCGATGATGTTGGCAACGGCATGCCGGCACGCATCGAGCTTCTCGGCATAGGCGTTGGAATGGCGATCGATCACCTCCATGACCGGACTGAAATCGAACGCCCCCGCAAGTATGACTTCCTCGCCGGTGAATCGGTCGAGGCTCTGGATGTTCAAAAATGAATCTAAAAAAGGCGACCAGGCGGTCTCGGTGCCACCCATGCCGTGGTTCGCCTGTACCCCTATGCTTTCCGGCACGCCGAACAACACATACCGGGCGGTCGAACGCTCCATACATCCGATCGGGTCCAGCGGATCCTCGACCACGCCGATCTTCTCCCCGAGCTTGGTCTCAAAACGACGGATCCTGGTCCGCTTCAGCACGTCCTGTTTCTGACAGAAATTGAAATGCTTCATGTTGATGGGTTATATGTGTGGGCATAGCGGACAACCGGCGCGCTTTACTAAAAGTAAAAAAATAAATACAGAGTCAAGTGCGGATCCTGTCATCATGTAACCGGCAATTGGAGGTCTCTGACCCCTGATTGCATATGCTTCCTCACCGCGGTGCCCGAATGAAGTCCATCGGGTGCTTTGCGAAATAACGCAAAAGCGTTTTCAGGAATGGCGGGAATTCCTTGAGGCGCAGCCCCCTCGAACGCATGGCCACATAAAAGGCAAGGGAAAAGCTCACCAGGAAATTCAACATGCCGATCATCAATACGCCACAGAACACCGTGACCAGAAATGGCAAGGGTATATTTTCGTATCCGATCCCATAAAGCCCGATGGAGGCATTGCCGGCAGATATCGTGATGTGGCGGATATCAAAGGGTATGCCGAAGAATCTTCCGGCCAGACCGGCCATGCCAAGAAAGAACCCGAGGGCAATGCTGCCGATGACGGATCCCGCATTCTTGCCCCAGAAAGCGGCGATCCGCTGCAGCCGGTTCGCAGAGAAAACAGCCTGGAGGTCACGATGTCGGATGATCCGTTCGGAGATCCTTCCATAGATCATCTTGTTCTGCACATAGCCGGCGATGATTCCGCTGAGGAAAAGGAACACGCCCGTATTGCAGGCATATAAAAGCGCCAGACTCTGGAAAGGATGCTGGTCGCGCAACAAGGCCCATGCGGCGGCGCCTTCGGCAACCTTGAATCCGAAGACCATGGCGAATATCCATGCAAGAAGAAACGTCAAAGGGAATACCA
>CAJBPC010000281.1 GCA_903957405.1 uncultured bacterium
AACCGCTCATGTGCATGTTGAACTTATAGAACAACCCCTGCCAATAGGAGCGGAAAAATCACTTTTGTCATTGCCTGAGGCTGTCAGGAAAAAGCTTGTTGCAGACGAATCACTCATAGATCTAGCCGCCGCACTTCAATGGGCCGCCTCGGAGCGTTGCTTCGGAATATTTAATATCAAACTGATGAAATGTGGAGGTATCGCCGCTGCATCAGAAATTGCAACGATCGCAGCACCAGCGGGAATCGATCTCTTCTGGGGTTGCAACGACGAAAGCATCATCAGCATAACAGCTGCCTTGCACCTCGCATATAGCTGTCCACATACCAAATACATTGACCTCGATGGAAGCTTCGATCTTACACAGGACAACGTTGATGGCGGGTTCAGGATCAAAAACGGTCACCTTTATCTGACCGAGGAACCCGGTCTTGGTGTCAGGATGATGTGAAGCATAGACATCTGATACGGCTTATACGGGAGATCATCACATCTCATTGCTGATGACAGCCATACTTTGTCTATAAAATCATAGTATCCAGGAATTCATTTCTAAAGCGTCCATCCGGATCAAAACTATGTGCAAGATCCCTAAATGCTCCGATTCTTTCCGTGACGGATTCAATCTCTTTCCTGCCAATGGTGAAAAGCTTACCCCAGTGTGGCTTTGGTTTGAAAGGCTCAAGAGCCTTTTCTATCCTCGGCAACAACGCCATGACGGCTTCCGTTTCCTGCTTCCAAGTAAAATGAATCGTTAGCGATGGCTGCCGATAGGCGGGACTCATCCACAGATCATCCCCTGCAACAGTCCGAATCTCAGAAATCAACAAATGGGGACGGATATCATCTCCTAAGAGATTGACCTGCCTGTATGCCTCCACCGCAAGTTCCATTGGTACGAAATATTCTGACTGCAGCTCAGATCCGCTGCTGGGTACAAAACCCATCTTAAAATGCGGAAGTCTTTCAAACCATGGTCCGGGAACAACAAGAGGCGTTCGGTTTGAGGCCGGTGTATGAAGATCCGGTGATGAAAGCCTTGCACCAAACCAATCCTTTCCTGACTTTCCCAGATCTTCTTCATCCATCCGGCTCTTTACCCAGATCTTTTTGACAACATCTTGCCTCCACTCCGTGAATAAACTGACACTATAACCAGCTGACATTATGGATTCAAAATTTGCATATAACTGCTCAACCGCCAGGCCTTCAAAAACATATTGACGTACATCGAAAGTCGGTACAGTCTTTAAAGTTATTTTGGTAGTGATCCCTACCGCCCCCAATCCAATTACAGCTCCAGCGAAGCGCTCCCCGTCCTTTTCCCTGGATAGTTGCCGCAGGTCTCCGTTACCATCAATGAATTCAAGCGCAACGACCGAAGTGGCAAGATTCCCGTTTTGCAATCCAGATCCATGCGTTGCCGTTGCAATGGCACCTGCTATCGAGATATGAGGGAGTGAAGCCAAATTGTGAAGGGCCATTCCATTCTGATGAAGTATGGGCGCCAACTCACCATAAGTTATCCCGCCTTCGACCTGCACAAGCCCCCTTTCCTTATCCATGAAAATGACCTTGTTCATATCACGCAGGGAAAGAAGACATTCATGGCTGTCAGCTATCTTGTTGAAGCAATGTCTGGTTCCTTGAATCTTCAGTTTCCCTGTATTGCGAACCACATGCTGCAGTTCTGAAAGGGACTTCACCCGAATCACTTTTTCGGTGCTGAATTCAATATTACCGGCCCAGTTTTTTAGTCTGACCGGTTGTTTACATCCTGAATGAGAAAAGAATGCTCCCCCCAATTTCGCCATTGATCCCATGCGGATGAATTGATTTCTATTCATGAATATTAAATTATTATTATATGAATAGAAAATCAGTCCTTCCCACCGTCCGTCGTATAAATGCCGGTATTTCCTTTCTCCAGCAAGGGCAATAGTTTTTGTACAATTTCCGGATTATCACTGGCGATGTTTCTTGTCTCATTCGGATCTTTTAGATAATCGTAAAGTTCCAAAACAGGCTCGGATTTCCTGTAATATCGCGTCAGCCGATAACGGTCTGTCCGGCAGGTAATGCCATTATCGTAATAACTATATGCAACCAGATCTTTTTTGGAGTGCGCATTTTTCCTTATCATTTCTGCATGACTCTTACCATCGATTTTTTCCGGTGATTTGATTCCGCAGAGATCCAT
>CAJBPC010000282.1 GCA_903957405.1 uncultured bacterium
TATCGTGTGGGCGAATTGGTGGTGAAGCGAAACTTCGGCATCATTCGCATTGACTGGCAAAAAGCCGGGCCTTTAATGACGTATGATATTCGTGGCGAGGGCAATGAAAAATATGCAACCTTTGAGATCAAACTTTGACGACCATGCGGTTCAGGTGAAATATCGGATCAAGGGAAAGTTTTTACAATTGGGGAGTACTATGATCGGGCGTCAAAGAGTTGTTCTGCGTTGAAATCTTTTTAGAATGGCCGGCGCAAAAAACTGTTGTCAGAAATTTTTGCCATCGCCTCTTCATGGCAGAGCATTGGCATGAAGCATGAATCTTTTTTTTATCAATTAACACATACAAATTTCAGCCCATGTCCGTTCTTGATCTTTCAGAAAGCCATCAGCGGGTTTCGTCTTTATTCACATGGCCACAACATAAATCCGAGTGGGAACAGTACCGCCTATCAACCGATCAATTGGAGTTTTTCGAAGAGTACGGGTATCTGGCAAATGTCAGGTTGCTCAATGAAGAGCAGATTGCAGTGCTCGGGCGGGAATTGCAGGATATCATGGATCCTGGTCATCCCGGCCATAGTTTGTTCTATGAATTTGCATCCAATGAATCCACGGATCCCGCCAAGGTGGTATTCCATGCGTTGGGAGCATGGCGCATCACACAGGGCTTGCATGATATTCTTTGGAACCCAGCCTTCGTGATGGCCGCCAGTCAGTTATTTGGCGACCATGCGGTACGTTTCTGGCATGATCAACTTTTTTACAAACCTCCGTTCAATGGTGGTGTGGTCGCATGGCATCAGGATTACTCTTACTGGACACGGACTGGGCCGATACAGCATTTGACCTGTTGGGTTGGATTGGATGACACGAATACAGAAAATGGATGCCTGCATTACATACCCGGTAGTCATCGTTGGGGATTGCTGCAGAAACCCGTGCTGACAGGCGCGATGAATGGTCTTTTTGATTTCCTGACAGACGAACAGAAAAGCGCTTTCACTCCGGTGCCGGTCATTATGAAGGCTGGAGAGGCAGTATTCCACCACCCCCTAATGGTTCACGGTTCTTTCGAAAACCGGTCTGCAAGGCCCAGAAGGGGTGTCGTGATAAATGTGTTCAAGGATGGTACGTTATCGAATTCCGACGAGGTACTCCTGCAGGGCGTTCCCCCTATCGCTAAAGGTCATAGGATGGAAGGACAATTTTTCCCACTCCTGTTTGATCCATCCGTAATGTAGCATGCGGCTTTTTCAATCATATTCCGATTGGATCTGGTCACAGAATCCCTGAAGTCTGGATGTGCATGTGGATTTGTATCTCCTTTTGAATTCTCTTGCAAGATGAACGGATCATTCAAGGGCATGCCTGATCCCGATTTTTTTAAAGTATCATCCAGGTTATTCAGGTATTTGTGATAGAACGGCAGGCTCGGGCCATAAAGGAAGATGAATGTATGCCCGGAACGCATGAGTTTGTCATTCAGTTCCTTTATCACCTTGATTTTATCGGGGTTGATTTCTGGTTTGAATTCAATAAAGACCTCTTTTGTTTTTCCATAGCTGATTTGATAATCACAGGAGTTAGATTCATCGAAGTTCAGTCCTATCCAGCAAAGACGTTAGCACAAGAAAGCCTATGAACTTACGGCTTTCACAGCCATCGAAATTCAAAGACGATGAGGATCATAGCGTTTTGCCAACGTCAGGATTTGTTGAAAATAAACCAGTAAAGTAAAAAACTACCGACAAGATCAGTGGGAATTTTATAGAGTGGAATACTATAGGATTTATATGCGGGGTTGCTAAAGGTATCATAGAACAACACCTGCGCAAACTACTTTTTTGTACAATGCAGGCCCAGGCAATACAAATCCTTTGAAGATACCAGTAGCTGAAAGTTGTACGTTTTTTAAAAATTAACGTGGGGAGTTTTAAGTGATATAAATTCGTAAAAATACTATGCTGATGATATTTTTACGCATAATTGCCGTATTTTTACCACCCTTTTAATGAAAAATGTAATACTTTCATTCACTTTAAGAATAACACGGTGACTGATACAAACAGATTGTAACAAGTACGCGAATTGTCTGGAGTGCGATCGGATATCATGCATTATTTGTTTGATTGTTTGGTAAGGTTATCACATA
>CAJBPC010000283.1 GCA_903957405.1 uncultured bacterium
CTGGATATCCTGGAATTTTCCTGGCAGCGGCTGACGATTTCATGGTATGGGACCATATGGTTCAATTTACAAATTATGCCATTAAGATAATAATGGTCATGGGTTTCCAAATTTAGTATTTGTTTCGACGTAACCTGCACCTTTATCTTCTTGCATATAACCTGAGTTAGACCTGACCTGTCAGGTTGATCTTACATTTCCATTTGACCGGAAAGCATAGGGTAATATTCTTCACTGATATAATACAGGTTGCTTCTTTTGTCCTCCGGATCTCGTTCACGCCTGATCAGTTTGCCCTGACTTTTCATGGTCAGCGAGAAGGTATTGTTGATGTTGGAAATCGCCATGCTGCGTCTTGTTTTCTGGACTGATTCGTCCTTTTTACCCACACCAAGCAGCTTATTGACCGAAGAGATGTCCATTTTTCCACCCTGCATTGAAATCGTGAGGAGTTTGCGGACCAACTCACTTTCTCCTGTGGTCAGTGCCGCCATGAATCGTTCGAGTGGAGGTCGAATGTCACCTCTGTTATCGGAAAACCCTTCATCATCCTGCCCGGCCTGTTGACTTTCGCTCGTCATCCCGACCGCTGGTGGCTCCGCGCGTGAGGCCTCATTTTTAATTTCATGCAGCCTGCGTCTTTTTGCCTTCAGCAGCAGCAAAGATCCAATGGCCGAAATGAACAGGATCAGGGAAGCGGCTCCGAATGTGCCGATGCCGGATTCCTCATCATTTTCAGCACCCTTTGGCGAATAGATGTATGTCCATTTGTCTGTCTCGAAATCCTCTCGCGTCATCCTTATCTTCCAGACCTTGCACCAGGAGCCTGTCCCCAAAAAGAAATGGGCCGTATCGTTCAGGTGCATGATCTGTTTGTAGGCGTTTCCGGGTGTACTGATTTCATCGCTGAAATCCCTGTATTTATCGAAGAAGTTTTCCTTTGATTTATATATCCTGTTTTGAGCAAGATCAATCAGTCCGGGGTACCTCCCTGAGAATTCAATCAGTCCGAAAGAACTGTGTAGCGTCGGATCGACTACGCCTTGGATCCATATCCATTGCAGAAGCATTCGGTTCTCTGGCTGGAGTTTTCCCAAAGAGCTCCATTTCCGTTCGCTGAAATCAAAGCGGTAGACAGTGTCGATCGTATGCGCGCTGTTATAGACGTGTTCGTCACTGTAATGGCTTCCGATGGCATAAAACGCATCCTGTTTCCTGTCGTAATAGTGATAGGAAAGCTCATTGGGGAAGGTGTTCGCCGCAGGGTAGAACGCCCATTCATTTGTCCGCTCATCGAAGAACGTGAAAAAATCATTTGTCTTCCAGAAACCATATCCGCCATGTTGGAAGACCGTATCCTTTCGCAAGAAGCCCATGCATCTGAAATTATGTCCGGCGTGCACGGCGGAATCGATCCTTTTCAATTTCGGGTTGTTGCCGGATGTGTCAATGTCATACAAATGCTGACTGCCTATCCTCATGAAACGGTTCTTTTTGCCGGATTTGACGAGGATGAGGTTTCTTTGCGACTCATCGGGCATATTGAATACGTAACCGCGCGAAAGGTAGGCGACGGTATTGGAGACGGTGTCTTCGAGTAGTGTCTTCAACAGCATTTTTTCTGCCGGAGAGAATGAGTCGTGGTCCTGTGCCCGGGCGACATCCAATGAAATGGACAATAGTATCGTCAGTGTGAGCGCAGTTGTTTTGTTCATGGTCCCTAAAATCTTTTGTGTCAAATCAATGATCAGGATAGCTTTCGCGTCAGGTCTTTTGCCATCATCTCTTCGATGAACAGGACATACTTCCGTTTCTCGAATGCATCACGCTCCCGCCGGATCAGTTCGCCCTCGTAGGCGACGCATTGGGAGAATATCTTGTTGATCCGGCTTATGACGATGCTTCGCCGGGCTTTTTGTGTCATAGGGTTCTTCTTTGCGACCCCGATGATGTTGTTGATCGCATCCGTGTCAAGACTCCTTCCTGCCGCGGAGGTTGTGATCAGGGTTTCCAAAAGGCTCCATTCCAATGGCGTAAGGTTCGATTTCAAATAGGCCATTTCGGTGCGCTCTTGAAACTTGTCAGGATCGACTTGCAAGATCTTATCGGGGGCTTCACCTTCCCGGGGGCGCCCAATTGTCGTTTGACGATCTTTAGCTGAAAGTCCGGATTCGCTCAGCCTTACGGGGCTTGTCCGATCAAACCTATGGGCATTCAAGCCCGTCATCCGTCGATAGAGGATAAATCCTGCAGCCACCGTCAGTAGTATGGCCGAAGCGATCATCAGCCATGCCATCAGCCTTGATCTGTTTGATGAAACCGGCTCATAGATCCGTGCATCTGGTTTCAGCACCATATCGTCCCTGGTCAGCCGAATGCTCCGCCCTATTGATGGATCCGGCCCTGCCCCGAATACCAATAGCGAATCCTTCAGGAAGAGCACAATGGGTTTTTCATTTGGATGAGCCGTCTCTTGATGCAGGAGTGCATTCAACCTGAAACGGACACTTTCTTGCATCTTTTGGATGCTGTTGGATGAAAGGTCGAACATCAGGTATTCGTCACCGTTCTTTGCAAGGATGCCCATCGGACTGAAGCAGATCAGGGAGTCCATCTCGAATGGTCTTCCGGCATGGGGGAATGATTTCAAAACCGATCCAAGGCTGGACCATCGCTTGTCTTTGAAATCATATCGGTAGAGGCTGTCATGATAGGTCAA
>CAJBPC010000284.1 GCA_903957405.1 uncultured bacterium
AAGCTGGATGAGCGTGGCCCGTAACAGACTTTCATTTTCCAGGTTGAATGTATGGTGTACCTCATTGTTTGCGATCGAACGAACAGCATGATTCCTGTCCCTTTCAAGGGTCAGGTCGATGACTTTGAGACGAAAGCAATGCGCATGCGACGCTCTGATGAACTGTACAGGGACTCCCTCATGTACCCTGAAGTTTGTCCTGAGACTTTCCTGACGCACGATCAGTGCATCGAATGCCTCTTCAAGTCTTCTTAAGTCCATGTCGCCCGCGATCTCATACGCCCTTTTGATATTGTACGTGATGGAGTTTTTCTCCATGTTATGGAGCACCCACATCCTTCTTTGCGCAGCGGAAACCGGATAATGGTCCCGGCTTTTCACGTTGGGGATCTCAGCCAGACCTTTGAAAGGGGCATTCTGGATGAATTCCAGCATCTGATGCAGTACGGGATTCCGGAATAGATCCCGTATGCGCACCTGCCTCTTGAACTCTTTTTGGATCTTGCTCAACAGAAGCATTCCATTGAGCGAGTTGCCTCCATGATCGAAAAAGTTGTCTGTCCTGTCGCCTATATCGGCATTCAATACTTCGGACCAAAGCTTCGCGAGGCTTTTCTCCTCCTGACTGATGAATGTTTTTTCCTGATACGCCGCTATCTTTTTTTCGGCTCGGTGAGCTTTGAGCTTTCTGACATCGATCTTCCCATTTTCATTGAGGGGCATTTCATCCAGGCGGACCCAGGTCCCGGGCACATGGGAATCAGGAAGAAATTGTGACATTTCCCGTTTCCCGGCTTCTGTATCTATATCGTCACTTGCGGTGAAGAATAGACAAAGTTGTTCTCTTTTCTCATCAACGATGACCTTTGCATTTTTTATGGACGCGATCCGGTACGCCGCACATTCGATGCCTTTCAGATCGATCCTTACTCCCCTTATTTTTATCTGATCATCGGACCGGCCTTCGATATACAGGTTCCCGGCATTGTCCAGGTATCCGATATCTCCTGAAGTATAGGCAATCATATCTGCCTGCTCACTCGATTTGGTCCACGGCTCGTCTAATCGACCACCGTCGAGGTACCCGAATGTCGGATAGCTTGTATGAACGATCACCTGTCCCGCCTGCCCCGGGATGTGATTTGGTTGGTCGTGTGAAATGGAAATGACGGTATCAGGCAACGCTCTTCCGGCCGGAACACCGGATCTATCCGTTGGGACCTTCGTTAGAAATTCATGATATGTCCGGATCAATGTGGTCTCCGTAGAGCCATAAAAATTCACAAGGATCGATCTTCGGCCAAAAATGTCATGCCAGCGATTCACATCGCTTGGTTGCATCGCCTCTCCGGAAAGAAAGACATACTTCAGCTTTTTGAACAGGGAAATGCCTTTGGACCCTTCTTCTATTTCGCTGAGAATGATCCTGAAGACGGATGGTACAAGGTGCAGATGCGATATTTCCTCTCGATCGATCCACTGTACCAATGCACTGGGAAGTTCCCTGACATGCCCCGGGGGGATGCTTATTGTACCCCCCTTCACAAGGGGTAGTAGCAAATCCCTGAAAGAAGCATCGAAGGTAGGCTCTGTGAGCCAGCCAGTCTTCACCTTGTCATGGTCGGTGAACCGACCAGCCTGCCACGTGATGAAGTGATCTAGGCTGGACACACTGCCATACACCGTTTTGGGCGAACCTGTTGAGCCTGAAGTCCGCACGAGATATCCGGTTTTTGCATCGGCAATATCATTGTCTCGATATGAATTTCCAGTGCTCTTTGATATCCGTATCAACTCCCATTTCTGTGCGGAGTAGAAGCAGATGACCCATTGCAGACAGTCTTCCAGCGTATGAAGCACTTCTTCCAGTTCTGCCTTGTGGCAGACCAGCACTCTGATGCCTGTGGATTTCAGGTAGGAAGGCAAGGAGCGAATGTCCCTGTCCAGGTTCACGGGTACATACACCGCGTTCAGCTTCCAGATGGCTATCAGCGAAATGACCTGCTCAGCTGACCGACCCATGCCCACTGCAACCGGGAAGAAACCGCCTTCAGGTGAACAACCTGTCTCCCTGATCGTATCGGACAACTCTGTGGATAAGCGGTCCAACCGGGCATGGGTGATATCGATCCCTTCGACTGAGATCGCAACGGCCTTATCGTCAGTGGACGGTTCGTCCAGATAAAGGCCGAGGAGCCCTCTGTATGGGAATGGGAGACGATGGTTCATAGGATGATACTAATTGTATTCATTGGATAAGCTGTAATGCGAAACAACCTCTGCGATGGATGTTTCCGGATTGCCTGACA
>CAJBPC010000285.1 GCA_903957405.1 uncultured bacterium
CGAAGATGTATGACGAGCCTAAAGAGATATTTGCTTTCCACCTCCTGATCGACAGGGTCGTTGCTAATGGAACTAAGGTGATATTTGTGGTAGTGCCTGAAAAAAGTATTGCAGTGGAGGAGTATGCATCATCAACAGCGTTATCTCATTTCCAAAAGGTCGCTGCAAAGCATGACATCCCCATATTGAATTTCAACACAACATTGCGCAGTGCACTAAATGATGACAAGAGCAGCTTCAACGACTGGGTGCATCTGAATCCAAAAGGCAGCAAAATATTCAGCGAAATGCTTGCGGATACACTGGGAGGTATCCTCAGAAAATAAATACGTCCGATGCTGCCTTATGGCGGCATCGGACGTATATCTTATAACGGTGAGGGATACCCTAATACCAAGATTTCCTCAATTCTTCATCATGGCGAGAAACTGGTCGAAAAGATAGCGGCTGTCATGCGGTCCCGGCGTGGCTTCCGGGTGGTACTGCACGGAGAAAGCCGGACTGTCTTTCAACCTGATGCCTTCGATGGAGTCATCATTGAGGTTCACGTGGGTGATTTCCGTATTCGGAGAATTCCTCACGGCAACTGGATCCACGCCGAAACCGTGGTTCTGCGTGGTGATCTCGCAAATGCCTGTAACGAGGTTTTTAACGGGATGGTTAAGTCCACGGTGTCCATGGTGCATCTTGAAGGTGGGTATACCATTCGCGAGGGCAAGCAGTTGATGACCCAGACAGATTCCAAATAAAGGTTTTTGCAATGCGAGCAATCCCTTGACGGTTTCAACAGCATAAGTCATTGCGGCAGGATCACCGGGTCCATTGGAGATGAAGAAACCATGAGGATTGAAGGCCTGGAGGGTATTGACATCCGCGGTAGCCGGGTGAACGCGCAAATAAGCGCCTCTGTCGGCCATGCACTGCAGGATATTCTTCTTGATGCCAAAGTCAAGCACCGAGATGCGGATGCCAGCATCCGGATGTCCCACGTGATATACTTCCTGTGTGGTGACTTTAGAAGCCAGTTCCAAACCGCCCATACCCGGCACCTGGGCGAGTTGAAGCTTAAGTGATTCCAGATCACTGATGTCGGAGGAGATGATGCAATTCATGGCACCCTGCGTGCGGACATGCGACACCAATGCACGCGTATCAATGTCTTCAATGCCGACAACACCTTGCTCTTCAAGATATTCCTGCAGAGAGGCAGTAGCCTTTATGCGGCTGTAGTTTTCCTCCAGATTGCGACCGATCAAACCCTTGATCTTTACCGAATCACTTTCCACATCGTTTGGCATTACACCATAATTTCCGGTATGCACGTTGTTCATGATCAGTACCTGTCCGAAATAACTGGGATCGGTAAAGACCTCCTGATAACCGGTCATACCGGTGTTGAAACAAATTTCACCGGATGTCGTTCCAATTTTTCCGAAAGACTTTCCATGATACACGTTCCCGTCTGCAAGGATGAGTACAGCATCCACCTGTTTTTTCTTCGTATCGGGCATGACTTGGTTTATTTTTGATGACCGGGCAAAGTAAAACAAAAAAGGCAAGACCCGGAAGTCTTGCCTTTATAAAAATCGATGATCATTTTCATTCTGCCGGTGTTTCCGTTGCAGGGGTTGATGGCGTGACATCACCGGAGGTTGCTTCACCTTCCGATTTTTTCTTACCCCTGCTTGCACTGCGACGTGTCTTCTTGGCTGCTGTCGGTGCTTCTTCGATGCCTTTTCCGTAGATCTCGTTGAAGTCAACCAACTCGATCATAGCCCTTTCAGCATTGTCACCAAGACGGGTGCCGAGTTTGATGATTCTGGTATAGCCGCCCGGACGGGATGCGATTTTCGGTCCAACAACGGTGAAGAGTTCCTTTACCGCGGCTTTGTCGTTCAGATAACTGAACACTATGCGGTGCTGGTGCATGGTTTCTTCCTTACTGATGGCTTTCTTGGTCTTAGTGATCAGTGGCTCGATATAAGTGCGCAGCGCTTTTGCCTTGGCGTGTGTGGTGATGATGCGTTTGTATGTGATGAGCTGTGATGCCATATTGCTCATCAATGCATCTCTGTGTGCCTTGGTGCGGCTTAAATTATTTATTTTATCTCCGTGACGCATAACTTTTTGATTTTAGGTTGTACCGTGTCAGGAATTACAACCTGTGATAAATATAAATGACTATTAATGTAACCGGATATCAGAAGAAGACTTCCTTCACCGGTGAAGAACGCATTACAGTTCTTCCTTATCGAGACCGAGTTTGCTGAGGTCCATACCGAAGTGAAGGCCTCTTTCGTGAAGCACTTGTTCGATTTCCGCCAGTGACTTCTGACCGAAATTGCGGAACTTCATAAGGTCTTCCTGTTCGTACTGCACCAATTCGCTAAGGCTGTTTATCTTGGCTGCTTTGAGGCAGTTAAAAGCCCTAACGGACAGGTCGAGGTCTTCAAGCGGGGTCTTAAGCATTTTCCTCAGCTGGAGGGTCTGCTCATCGACCAGATCTTCTTTCTTCTCTTCACCCTTTTCGAAAGTGATATTTTCGTCGGTAATGATCATCAGGTGTTGGATAAGGATCCGAGAAGCTTGTTTGACTGCTTCTTCAGGATGGATCGTACCGTCAGTCTTGACGTCCATGACGAGCTTTTCGAAATCAGTACGCTGTTCGACGCGGGTGTTCTCGATCGCATATTTCACGTTCCTTACGGGCGTGTAGATGGAGTCGATGGAAATAAGTCCGAATGGACCGTCCTTCACCTTATTGTCTTCAGCCGGAACGTATCCACGACCTTTAGTGATATGCAGTTCGATGGTGAGTTTTGCGGTCTGATCCATGGAGCAGATCAGCAATTCGGGATTCATTACTTGGAATGTACCCGTAACATCACCGATCATGCCTGCGTTGAACTCCGTCTTGCCCTTGAGGTTCAGTGTCACTTTTTCAGCCTGTACATCATGGTCAAGGATCTTCTTGAAACGCACTTGCTTCAGGTTGAGGATCATTTCTGTCACATCCTCTGTCACTCCTTTGATGGTAGCGAACTCATGTTCTGCACCTTCTATCATGATACCGGAGATGGCATATCCTTCGAGCGAGCTGAGAAGTACCCGGCGGAGGGCGTTACCGATGGTCACGCCATAGCCTGGTTCGAGTGGGCGGAATTCAAATTGCGCTTCGAAATCGCTCGCTTTCTGTAATATGATCTTATCCGGTTTCTGGAAATTTAAGATGGCCATTTTTGATCGCGGTTTTACTTGTTTTACCGGGTTTTCCGACCCGGCTGATGTGTTAGTAAGACGAAACCCAAAAGGCTCCGTTACCGGAGCCCGTCAGGAATTATTTAGAGTACAGTTCAACGATGAGCTGCTCCCTGATGTTTTCGGGGATGCTATCCCGCTCAGGCAGCGCTATGAAAGTACCTGTCTTCTCCGCTTCGCTCCAATCCAGCCAGCTGAACTTAGGGTTCTTGCCCCGGAGCTGACCCATGATGGATGCATTTCCCAGACTCTTTTCTTTCAATCCGATCACATCACCCGGCACGAGCCTGTAGGATGGTACGTTAAGCACTTCGCCGTTCACCGTAATATGTTTGTGCGACACCAGCTGGCGTGCAGCAGGGCGGGAAGCGGCGATACCGAGCCTGTAAACGGCATTATCCAACCTTGCTTCGAGAAGCTTGATGAGGTTCTCACCTGTGACACCCTTCATCCGGGCGGCATCATCGAAAGTATTCCGGAACTGGCGCTCCAAAAGACCATAGGTGTATTTTGCTTTCTGCTTTTCTTTCAGCTGGATCGCATACTCTCCGGGCGCTTTGCGCCGCTTTGATGGACCATGCTGTCCGGGAGGAAAGCTATTCTTGTCAAGTGGTCGGTTTCCGAGGATCTGCTCCCCGAATTTCCTGTTGATTC
>CAJBPC010000286.1 GCA_903957405.1 uncultured bacterium
AAAGTAAACGCCGATAGTCAACGATAAAATAATAAATGATAAAGAAATCTCGGCTCTTTGTTCATTCAAGCGGGTAGCGCAGTACCGATTGATCTATGAAAAAGTCGATTTTTCCGGTAAGCAGACATATGATGGCTCAAATGGTATCTAATCTTCGGTATCCTCAGTCTTCGTATTATTTTCAATTTCTATTCAATACACTGATCAATAACCGTCTCACTGTTTCCATTTCATCCGCTTTACTTGCTGCTGCAAATAAGGTTAGACTGGCAAGAGCTTCGTTGCTGGTAATGGGCTGTCCGTGAATTGCATAAAGTAGTCCATTTCGCTCCAGGAATAACAGAAAGCAAGCAGCAGCAATGCTTTTGTTCCCATCTACAAAAGCATGGTTCTTTAACACTAAATAGAGCAGCATGGCTGCCTTTTCTTCAATAGATGGATAGACATCTTGTTCACAAAACTTTGTCTGATCTGATTCACGGAGCGATCAAAACCACCATCTTTTTCTTTACTAAAGACATCTGAGTAAAATTCAGCACGCATTTTTTTACAAGCTCCATGTATTGCACCATGGAAGGGTTTTCCGCTTTCCTGGTGTGTTTTTCTTTTTCGTATAAAGACTCAAGTTCGCAGGCGTCCAGGAGTTGTAAGCCCACACTTCATTGATGCAACCTGGCATAGTTTTCATTACGGATGGCGTGATCATCTATCGCCCTGCGAAGGATCCGAATCCCATCGTGGAGCACTTGTATCTCCTTTTTTCTGTGCCAGGCGTTTTTCATTGATGGCTGCACCTTCCATCAAGTAGTCTTTCAATCGTTTCGTTGCCCACTGGCGAAATTGGGAGACTCGTTTTGAGTTTACACGGTAGCCGACAGACAGGATTGCGTCTAGATTATAGGATTCTACAGCAAAGGGTTTTCTTCTCTGGGGCAGTTGTTGCATTTTTTGCAACAACTGAATCTCTGATCAATTCGCCACTCGTAATTTTTCATTAAGATATGCCGTAGGAAAAGTTCATCATTCTGTCGGGTTCCCCGATCCATCTTCCTTGGGTTTCTTCTCCCGTTCGATGAACTCTCCGGGCGAACAGCCGATTTCCGACTTGAACACTTTGTAGAAAGCCGACCGCGATGAGAATCCGCATTCCTGTCCGATGTTTTCCATGCTGGTGATGCGGAGGTTTGACTGCAGCAGCAGTTTTTTGGCGTGGTTCATTCTGTAGGTTGTCCGCAGCGAAACGAAGCGGGTATTCAATATGTTCCGCAGGCAGTAGTGCAGGTGGTGCTTCGGGATCTCCAGCATCCGGGCCAGGTCTTCCGGGGAGAAATCCTCCTGCCGGTAGGGTTGCTGCTCTTCCATGATGGCGAGGATGCGGGCGCCCAGTTCCTGGAACGGATCATTTTCGTCGGAACGCTCGTCGTCGGCATCCGGTTTGGGTAGGTCCGTTGTGGCTAGTTCAACCGTGGCGGCGGGGCGTTCCGTCACTGGGGAGACTTCCGGTATTTCTTTTCCGTTTTTCCATGGGCGGTATTGCGGGATGCCGTAGAGGATACTCGGGTAGAACAGGATCAGGAATGGCAGGAATGTGAGGATGCCTCCGAAGATGTACAGCATCTCGAACTCGAAGATCATCCGCCGCCCCATGTCGGGGTTGCTATAGTAGAGGATCACGATCAGCAGGTAGTAAGCGGCGATCATAAAAACGAACAGCGTGAGGCACCATAGCCATTGGTAGACAAAGCCGCGCTGCTTCGCGGGGCGATTCGTGCTGTGTGGTGTCTGTGGCAGGCGGTAACGTACCAGCATGACCATGCAGGCCAATGCATAGGCGATCTGCAGGACGGACCTGATGCTGAGGTTCACCGGCTGTGGAAGCAGCCAGTTGACCCGGATGTTTTTAAAATCTTCCACTTTGTGGATTATCAGATCGGCTAATTCGAGTTTGTAGTCGAAGGAGGTGAACAGATAAGGGATGATGCCGATGAGGTTTATCCAGAACGGGATGGTGTGGAGGAAGTCCTTGCGTTTCCATTCAAATCGATCGGTCAGTACGCCCCTGACATAGAGATAAAGGCAGGGGCCTATGAGCGTCCAGAGCGGCGTCAGGTTGTTGGATATGACGGCCAGCCAGAAGGGGTCTTTTGCATGCATGACCAGGGCGTGCCGGATATTGGATGTGGCGATCAGGAAGAGCAGGAGGGATAGGAACACCGCATTGCGATGAACCCTCCAATTATATAGGAGAATGACGATGGGGAGAAATATGTTGAGGATCGAGATGTTTAGGGACATGTCATTGGGTGGTCAACAGAGAGCAAGGCCATTTATGTCAATATTACTGTTAAAATATGGGCTGTAAATATGTTCTAAAGCTATGATATAAAGGTTACATCATAATCCTTTCTCCCATTTTTCTGAGCTTTTTTGCCCGCTCGTATGCATAAATTATAATATATATTGTCAAAATTCACCCGATTTACCCTCGAGGAAACTGTTATGTGGAAAAACCACGAAAAGTGGATGTCCACTTTTTGCAATTCAAAAAAGTGGACAAAGTTCAGCCATAATTTGGGAGAATGATTTTCATACATCTGTTTCCTCTTGGCCAATCCCGGAGCAAATAAGCATGAATTATCCCAGCGTACCATTTCGCATACTATTGAACATTCTATCAGACACTCTTATGTACAAACAGTCAAGCACCTTTCTTAACCGGACATGTATGCACCGTAACAATTCAACCGTAAGGGCATTGTTCCTGTTTCTTTTGCTGTTTTGCTCGATGGCGGGGTATGCGCAGGTGACGGTCGAGGCCACCCTGGGAACTGCTGGTCCCACCACCTATACCAATCTGCGGTTGGCTTTTGTTGCCATCAACACGGGGACCCACAAGGGAGTCATCACGATCAAGATCTCCTCTAGCTTTACGGACAACAACACGGCCCTGCTCAACGCGAGCGGCACCGGCACCGCTCCAAACACAAGCAGCTACACCAGCATCATCATATACCCCACGACGACGGGGTTGAGTATTTCGGGAGCTGTGGCGGCGCCGCTGATCGACCTCAACGGTGCCGACAACGTGACCATCGATGGCCGGGTGAACGCCGAGGGCAGCACTAAAAGTTTGACCATCAGCAATACCAGCACATCGAGCGCTGCAGCCACCATCCGGTTCATTGCGGATGCCAGTTCCAATACAGTTCAGTATTGCACGTTGAAGGGTTCCTCTACTGCTACGGCCGCGGGCATCATCTTTTTCAGTACCGCTACCACCACAGGCAACGACAACAATACGATCACCAACAACGACATCACCTGTGCTGCTGATGCCAGTCGTCCGCTGAACGCCGTGTATGCCCTGGGGACAGATACCAAAAACAACGACAACAACACCATCAGCAACAATAACATCTATAATTTCCTGAGTAAGACGACAGCATCGAACGGCATCAGCATCAGCAGTTACAACAGCGCTTTCACCATCTCAGGCAACAGCTTCTACGA
>CAJBPC010000287.1 GCA_903957405.1 uncultured bacterium
AAGCCTACCAGGGCAAGACGCCACTTGACTGCATGAAAGAAAATATCGCAATCATGAAAAAATGGGGGTATAAATAACGAAAAATCCGCCATCAGTCCATACCGCAGCAGACCTCATGCAGCGTTACACTTAAGTTCTGTCGCATAAGATGCCGCTACGCGATGGAGGCGATGATCTACCCTTTGCCCACATGACGGAAATCAGGAACCTGGCGGAACATCATCTTTTTCGATAACACAACATGACGCTTCAAGCACTGAAAGAAGAACGCCCATGGTGAACATGATACAGATCGAAATAAAATCCGTAAAAGACATGCGCTGTTTTGAAAAAAAGCATCCCCTAGAATACAGGAGCTGGATAAAATGGAGCACAAAAAATGTCCAACACCTGCTTTGTATTTCTTTCCAGCTATCGTGATGACAGATGATGGCTTTGCAATGCGGAAGATCGGCAATCTTCAAAACGGACCCCGGTTTTCAAAAAAATCATTTGATCTTCCATTGCGAACAGGGAGGATGTCAGCCGAAGAACTGAAAATACAACAACAATACCGCAGCAGCGGCCATGAGCAGCAATGCCAGTGTTCCCAAAACATTGGTCCATCGGTTGTTCACGTTGTCGCCCATGATCAGTCTGTTGTTGCAGATATGCAGGATGATGCCGATCAGTACCGGTGCGGTCACCCCGTAGACTACGGCCGTCAGGATCAGCACATGCATGGGGGATATGCCGAGGATGTTGACCAGTGAAGCGGAAAGTATGGAGAAAACCATCACCAGATAGAACCCTTTTGCCTCCCTGAATTTCTTGTTGAGTCCCTCCTTCCATCCGAATGCCTCACTCACCATGTAAGACAGTGAGCCTGCGAGGACCGGTACCGCCAACAAACCTGTTCCCATCACACCGGCGGCAAAGAGGACATAGGTAAGGTCACCCGCCAAAGGCCTGAGTGCCTGTGCGGCCTGTTCCACTGTTTCGATGTCATGCATGCCAGCCTGAAAAAGCACGGTGCCTGATGTCAGTATGATGAAGTAAGCGACCAGGTTGGAAAACATCATTCCGATGCGCACATCCGTCTTCATGCCGTTGATCACGTACTTGTCAACCACCAGCTTCCGTTCCGTCACTTCCTCCACCTCCATGGATGTCTGCCAGAAAAAAAGATATGGGGATATTGTCGTGCCCAGCAAAGCTACAATGATGGACATGTATGCCTTGTCCCAAGTGATCGTTGGGATCAGTGTATTGCGGAGCATCGACCGCCAATCGACCTCGGCGAGGAACGGCACCACCAGATAACAGAGCAGCGACAGGCACAGCCAGCGCAGGATATTGGAGATCTTACGGTATGGCAGTGCCACTGTGAGATATGTGATGGAAATCCCGATAACGATGCTGAAAACCGAAGCAGGCACTTCCGGGAGCAGTAGATTCGCCACTGCACCCATACCCGCCAGGTCAGCGCCGATATTGAGGGTGATCGCCGGGAAACTCAACAATACGATCACCCAGAGGACCGGGGCCGGATAATTTCGTTTAATGATCCCCGTTAGTCCCTGTGCCGTCACTAACCCGATTCTTGCGCACATTTCCTGGACGGCGATCATCAACGGAATGGTCAGTATGGTGGTCCACAGCGTTGCCAGTCCGAAGGCCGCACCCGCCTGAGAATAGGTCGCGATGCCGGATGGGTCATCGTCACTCGCCCCGGTGATGAGGCCGGGCCCGATGAATTTTCTCAGGAACCCGGTCTTTTCTTTTGCAACACGCTTCTTCAGCCTCATACATTTTATTCAATCCATCTCCAAGTTAAGTGAATTTGGCGAACCCGCCTTTCCCGCTATCGATCAAATAACGTACCTTTTGGGTGTGAGATGACTCACCTTGGATGATCATCACGCCATGAGACACACGCATTGACACGGAGACGCAACCCGTCATCATATGACAAATGCCGGCACATATTCGTTAGAGGACGGGAATCCCCTCAATAACATGGAATATGTTTGTCGGCCCGGCTCCCCGGAGGAGGTTGAGCGGTTCAAGAAACTTCAACTGGCATTCGGCAGAGAATTCGCCGATGTATTTCCCGGTCACCATGCACAAAAGGCCGTGGTGATCATCCCGTCGCTCACTTTAGACCAGGAAATCCTTGCAAAGATCAAAGGGCAGGTCTTCTATGAGGAAAGGATGCTTTGCCTGCTGATGCTGCTGCGCATGCCCAACACGCATGTCGTTTTTGTAACCAGCGTCCCTGTCGATCCCGTCATCATCGATTACTACCTGCACCTTCTGCCCGGCATCACCGGGTTCCATGCTCGCCAGCGGCTGACGTTGCTGAGTTGCTACGATGCGGAGCCATTGTCGCTGACACAGAAGATCCTGGAACGGCCGCGACTCATGGAACGGATACGGACAGCCATACCTCCAGGTTATTCCGCACATCTTGCCTGCTTTAATGTGACACCTTACGAGCGAACGCTTGCCGTAAAGCTCGGGATCCCCATCTACGGATGCGACCCTGACCTGTACTACTGGGGCAATAAAAGCCGCAGCCGGCAAATTTTCAGAGAATGCGGGCTCAGCATGCCGGAAGGCTTTGAAGACGTGAAGACGCTTGATGACATCATTGAAGCGCTATCGGAGCTGAGAGAGAAAAATCCACTCCTGGAAAAGGCCGTGATAAAAATGAACGACGGCTTCAGCGGGGAAGGCAATGCCATCTTCCCATTTGAAGGGGCGCCAGGGGATGTCTCGAGGCTGCGGCAATGGGTCCGAAACAAACTGCCCTCAGCGCTGAAGATCGTGGCATCGGGCATGAGTTTCGAAGAGTATAGAGGGAAATTCGAACAGATGCAGGGCATCGTGGAGGAATTCATTACAGGCAGCCACAAAACCTCCCCTTCAGTGCAATGCCGCATCACCCCATTGGGGAAGGTTGAAGTGATCTCCACACATGACCAGTCCCTTGGAGGAGAGTCCGGTCAGGTATTCCTTGGCGCAGACTTCCCCGCATCCGAAGCTTACAGCCGGGAGATAGGCATCATGGGGAGAAGGGTCGCCGAAGCCTTGAAGGAAAAGGGGGTCCTGGGGCGATTCTCCATCGATTTCCTGACGCTGCGCGAACAATACGCCTGGAAGCATTTCGCGCTCGAGATCAACCTCCGAAAAGGCGGCACCACACACCCATACCTGATGCTGCAGTTCCTCACAAACGGAGAATACGATCAAGGATCAGGCATCTACACGACGGCCAACGGACAGCCGAGATGCTACTATGCCACAGATAATCTGCACAACGAAAAATACCGCGGCCTGACACCGCAAGACCTGCTGGAAATCGCCATTGGAAACGAACTCCACTTTGACGCCACACTGCAGGAAGGCGTCGTCTTCCACCTGATCAGTGCACTTTCGCAGTACGGGAAATTGGGACTCCTGTGCATTGGAAAAACACCCGAAAAAACCAGGAACATCTATAACAGGACCGTGGAAGTGCTGAACAGCCTGTGACATGCCGGGCAGGTGCCGATGGCAAATGAAAAAGTGGTTTCGAATGGATGCGATCGGGAATGCATTGGTCACCGGATAACCTAGTTCCGGGGCAGACGGGGTGTTTATACCGAGAAGGAAATAGATCTGATGAGGGGACTCCTCAACGAGCTTTCAGGCATATGGCGGATCCCCTAACGGTACGCTTCACCGTTGCATCGCATCACCTACCCATCCAGACCGCACCACCCACCGTATCCTTCACCGCACCCGTGACCGTCGACATCACCGTCTCCTCATCCCGCCAGCGCAGCACGCCGAGAAGCCCCATGATGAGTGCCTCCTTGTAACAAGCCAGCTGACTGTCGGCGGCAACGGCATGGATCCCGAGCGGTCGGAGCATTGCATCGATGCGGCTGACGAGGAATCCGTTCAGTGCACCACCACCAGTGACGAGCATGCGCGCACCCGTAGGCATGGAGGCCTTCTCTCGGTCGTGCACCATCCTGACGGCAAGCGCCACCTGCCGGGATATGTGCTCCGCGTAAGTCCGCAATGCATCTTCGACCGGAATGCGGAATGATTTGACCAATGGGTGGACGACGTCGGTCCCGAATGCGTTCCCGAGCGATTTCGGGTATGCATCACCGTAATAGTCAAGTCCGTCCAGCGCGTTCAGCAGGGGCTCATGCAGCACACCGGAGGCTGCCGCCGTACCCCCGTCATCATAAGCCATGCCCATCTCGGCGGCGAGCATGTTCAACACCCTGTTCGCAGGGCATACATCGAATGCGACATAGCCGCCGGGCATGGACGCCGATACGTTTGCGATGCCGCCGATATTGAGGAAAAGATCCGTACCGGGGAAAAGCAGTTTCTCTCCCATCGGCACAATGGGCGCGCCTTGTCCGCCGCATGCGACATCCAGGGCCCGCAGATCGCTGACGACGGGGAGTCCCGTTCCGGCAGCAATGGCAGCACCGCATCCCAGTTGCGCGGTCATGTCGGGAGGCATGTGAAAAGTCGTGTGGCCATGTGATGCGATCAGGGTCACACGGTACTGCAGTTCATTGGCCACAATGAAATCATTGACCAGCCGACCCAGATAGTGCCCATACGAACTATGCAACAGGAGATAGTCGCGGGCATCCAGGTGGATGGCCGATTCAAGCTTCCGAACCCATTCTTCAGGATAGGGAAGGCACGCGGCGGCATCGATCCGGTAGCTCCAACGCCCGCCGGTCTCCTCGAGCTCCACATATGCAATGTCGAGTCCGTCAAGCGAACTGCCACTCATCAAACCTATGACACGATAGATCATGACCGGTGAAAATTAAATTTACATGATGGCATGATATTGGCTAAATTTATTCGTTTATGTATCAATTGCATAGCTTTGTAACAGCGCAGTTCGCGCCGAAATTAGCATAATTCTATGGTCGTAAATCTCAGCGAAAGATATTCCCTTTTGAACAATTGGATCGGTGAGCTCAGGAGCACGGAGGTCCAAACGGATAGGATGCGGTTCCGCAGAAATCTTGAGCGCATCGGAGAGGTGATCGCCTATGAGATCAGCAAGTCCATGGCATGGGAGGATCGCGAGATCACCACACCATTGGGCATTTCGGTCTGCAAACAATTGAAAGAACAACCGGTGCTGGCAACGATCCTGCGTGCGGGCCTACCACTCCATCAGGGCATGCTGAATTATTTCGACAAGGCCGACAACGCATTCATCTCCGCTTACCGCAAGCACAATCGCGACGGAAGCTTCGACATAGCCCTGGAGTACGTCTCCTCTCCTTCGCTGGAAGATAGGACGCTGATCCTTTGCGATCCCATGCTGGCGACCGGCTCATCCCTTGTGAAGACGATCCAAATGCTGAAAGAAGAAGGCCAGGCAAAAGAGGTGCATGTCGTCGCCGCCATCGCCTGTTCAGTGGGCATCGAATATGTCAGACGGGAACAACCAAATGTGAAGATATGGTGCGGCGCCATTGATGAAGAGCTGACGGCAAAAGGTTACATCGTACCCGGTCTGGGTGATGCAGGAGACCTGGCGTATGGAGAAAAAATCCAAAATTGAATCCGATTCATATCAGAAAAACCATTTCGGCCAAATGAAACATATCATTAGCATTCTTTTTCTAGTGATGGCCCTCAACCATGCAGGAAGGGCACAGGATCCGCATTTCTCGCAGTTCTTCTCCTCCCCCCTCACATTGAATCCGGCATATACAGGCCTTTTTGACGGAAACTTCAGGGTAGCGGGCAACTACCGCAACCAATGGCCGACCATCAACAATGCATTCACTACGGCAACGGCTTCCTTCGATATGCCGGTCCTCCAAAAAAGATTGCCGGAATATGACAGATGGGGCGTGGGTGTCATAGGATTAAACGACCGCTCAGGCAACAAGATCCTTAACAACAACCACATCGCCGTATCCACGGCATACCACAAAGCACTGGATGAAAACGGATACCACCAGCTCACGGTGGGGTTTCAGGGTACGTTTACGTCCAAACAACTCGACGTCACAAAAGCGGATTTCGAAGATGAACTGACAGCCCTCGGCTTCACCGGCGTGACATCGGAAGTATTGGGCAACAGCAATAAAGTGAACATCAGTTATCTCGACCTGAACGCAGGCATTCTCTATTCCGGCACGACAAACGGAGAGAATAATTTCTACCTCGGCGCATCGGTCTACCATGTCAACCGGCCCAATGAAAGTTTCTTGGGGGGAAGCTTCGTACTGGAACCGCGCGTCACCATCCATGGAGGAGGTTACCTGCCGCTCGACGCCAACAAGACACTGCACACAAGCTTCATACACCAACGGCAGGCGGGCACATACGAAACGGTCATCGGAGCATCCATGTCCATCAACGTCACCGGTGACGAATACAATCCAGTCGAACTGTACACCGGCCTTTGGTACAGATTGCAGGATGCGATCATCCCATACGTTGGTCTTGAATTCGGAGCTTTTAGGCTTGGATTCTCATACGACCTGAACAACTCTTCGCTGAACACGGCATCCAACCGCCGCGGAGGTTCGGAGATCTCTCTGATATATGTCAGGAAGCCTGTCGACTGGTACAAGCGGAAGATGCACTGCCCGAAATTCTGACAACGCTCCGGGCATGAAGGATGCCTGATGCCTGCATGGCGACCCGCCCAGAGGCGCCCCGCGTACCTCAATGGCGGTATCTCCTACACGAAATATTTAGCTGCGCGCGATGCGGCCGCATCATTACATCTTCTTGCCACTCACACAAGGATGTCCCCTCAGGATGAACCGATACGGCAACTCCGCATCATCGCCCGCATAATCCACACCAATTCTCGGCGTGGCAAGGATCACGCTTTCGTCCCGTACATATCCGTCATCCCCGATGAAAAAGCAATCTCCTGACAATGGAAGACCTGTGTGCTGCGTCGAAATCCCCAGCGCCTTCGATAATCTTCCCGGGCCTGAACAGAGCTGCGTTTCACGCAAACGACCACCCGTGCGGCGTTGCATGACATCCACGCCATCCATAGGTTCGAGTGCGCGGATCAAGACGGCATGCGGGACATCCACAACATTCGTGACCACATTACACAAATGATGCATGCCGTAACAGAGGTAGACATATGACAGTCCGCCGAGTTCGTACATCACCCTGGTGCGTTCCGTCAACCGTCCGCCGAATGCGTGCGATGCCCTATCCGTCACACCGGCATAAGCCTCCGTCTCCACAATCCGGCCGG
>CAJBPC010000288.1 GCA_903957405.1 uncultured bacterium
CGTTTGGGGAGTGGACGGGGCTTGCCACTTTATTGCCCGCATTGACCCATGCCAGCAGGGTGGCGACGACTTTGTCAAAAAAAGGCTTTGCTTCCGCGGGCGTCTTTTCAAACGTGTAGAGCCATCGCAGGGCAAGCATTTTACAGTCCTGGGCTTGTGCGGAGATGTTGCTGAAATTGTCCGAGCCGCCTTCTGTGAATGGCGTTGGTGACTTGGAGAATGCCGATGATGCAGACTGCATGATGATGGATGTCACGGCGGACGACATGTCGGGATTGGAAGCGGATTCCTTTCGTATCAGATCCAACGTAATGGAATCAACGATGAGGTTCACCGGAAAGCGGTTGTCCGTCGTCGGGGGAACCACGGGCACTACCGGAACCTCCGGTTTGGCACCATTTTTCTTACAGGAGGACCACAGGACTACCGATGCACATGCGAAGACAAGGATTTTTTTCATTTGAACAAAGGACTAGTGACGGTTTAAAAGTAGAAAAGGGGCACGTAAGCATATACGTGCCCCTTTTCTAAAATTTTCTAGTTCGGCCAGCCTGGATTCTGTGTCAGGTTGGGATTGATCTGAATTTCCGCTTGCGGAATTGGCCAGGTATAGAAATGATCACCACCCCAGCTGTAACCGGCGATGTTTGCACCCCACACGCTCCTGAGGCCGTTGGCACCATCAAACTTAGTTGCTTTCCAAGTCTTCCAACGGATCTCATCATAATAGTTGATGCCCTCGTTGAGGAACTCTATGCGGCGTTCGTTGCGGATCCTCTCGCGCATGTCGGTCTGACCGGATACAAATGTCGGTTTGGATGCATCCGTACGCTGCAGTGCAGGTATTCCGGCACGCAGACGAACCTCATTGACTTTGGCTATTGCACCCGTTACGTCATTTGCTTCGTTGAGCGCCTCGGCCCACATGAGCAGCACGTCGGCGTATCTGATGAGCGGAAAATCTATCGGTCCGAAGGCCCTGTTCAGTAGTTCTGAGTTACCCTCGTATACGAACTTGCGATGGAGGTAGTAGTACTCCGCCTGGGTGTCTGTCCGCAGATCTCCATTCACTGCTCCTTCTGCCCTGAAAGGAAAGCGGCTCGTCACGACTGCGGGGATGTTGCTGAACAATCCGTTATAGGTCGAGTATGGTGTGATCACCGAAGCTGCGAGGCGGGGGTCACGATTCTCGTAAGCGGCGCGGATCCTGGCTTCGTTGCCTGTAGGGAGGTATTTCGTCATATCAGCACCGAGGTTCTGGCGGGCTGTACGTTCCGCAGCGGTGAGGTTGTCGCGCAGGAAATATACTTGACGGGCGCGTGCATTCATTGCATTGAAGCCTGGAATCACCTGGTCCCAGTTGAATTTGCTACCATCAGCTTTCTCGAAGAGATCGACGCCGACGGGTGATACCAGGTATGTGTTCCAGCAGGAACCGAACGAGGAACGTGTACCGCAGAAGAACTGCGTCGTGGATCCCAGGTTGACGATGCCCGTATTCTGGATTGACAATATCATTTCGTCGGACTGCTCGTTCTGCTCTTTGAACAGCAGACGATAGTCACTGAAGAGCCTATATCCGGCGGTGGTAACATTGGCGAAGTCTGCTGCGGCTTCAGCAAATTTACCTTGGTAGAGATATGCCTTTCCACGGAGTGCGTAGGCTGCACCTTTTGTCACCCTGCCATAGTCTGCAGCGCCTTTGTTGTATTTGAGTGGAAGGTTTGCTTCTGCGATACAATCGGACAGATCCTTGATGACCACATCCCAGACTTCCTGCTCGGTCGAGCGCGGCTTGGTGGCCTCCGTATACAGGAATGGCTCCAGGTAGATCGGAACGCCTTTCCAAACCTCATTCAACCGAAAATAGAAGTAGGCTCGAAGGAATTTCGCCTCTGCAAGCAGTCTGGACTTTTTGACTTCCGGGGAAGGGGATTTGGATGGGATGTTGGCGATGGCATCATTCGCACGAATGACCCCTTCATAAAAATTCCTCCAGTTATTGCTGAAAAGTGCGTTTGAAGGCGTGATGGTCCCGAGCAGCATGGCATCCGTTCCGTCACGCTGCATTCCTCCAACGGCAAAACGGTCCATCTGATAGGGTTCCAGACCGGAAGCGGATCCGGTATTCTGCCCGAGTCGGAGTGCGCTGTAAATGGCATTGACACCCACCACGGTCAAGTTGTCTGTGGTCCACATGTTCTCGCTGCTGAGCTGGTCATAGGGCGTAGTGTCCAACAGGTCTTTCTGACAGCTTCCAAGGGCGAAGGCTGCGATAGTGATAAATACGAGTATTCTTTTCATAATGATTTGTTTCATTGGTCTTAAAAAGTCACGTTCAGGCCAAATGCATACTGCTTCATGGTCGGGTAGCTGAACCCTGTCCCGATTTCTGGATCAAGGCCTGGGAATTTAGTGATCATGAACATGTTTTCACCACTGAAGAAAACACGGGCACGCTGGATAAATGCCTTCTTGGCGATACTAGCCGGAAGGTTGTACCCAATTTGTATATTCCGCATTTTCAACCATGTAGCGTCATACATCCACCAGTCACTGGAAACGGCGGAATTCTGTCCGTCAGCTACACGCAGCCTTGCGTATTTTCCATTGATATTATTGCGCGGATCTGCAGGATCTGCTTCATTAAAATAATAGCGATCGTTCGCGACATCCGCACTGACATGATTGCCCCAGATGACGGTGGAGCTATTGAAGCCGAGTCCCACGAACTGATATTGATGACCAGCTGCACCTGACAGTACAAAAGACATGTCAAATTGCTTCCAGCTAAAGTCGCCTGATAGACCAAAGACAAACTTTGGAAGAGCTGAAGTTCCTGTAAAGGTGCGGTCGAAAGAATTTCCATAGTCGCCATCACCATTAAGATCGGCATAGATGATATCGCCATACCAAATGGCATTCTGCCTGATTGCATTTCCCGGCCGCAGCCTGTACCCTGCTGTCAGCATGGCCTGAGCCCATTTGAGGTCGTCTGCGGTGCGAAGCATGCCATCTTTTGGACCGCCCGTGATATTCACGGTACCATCTGTATTAAAATACGAACCCGATCCTTTGTATACTTTATAGATGTAATGCTCATTGATCATCTTTCCTTCAAGTGCTCCGGAATTGTAGACTGCACTCAGGTTGGACTGGTAAACTTTATTGCCGCTGGCATCTGTCACGTAGCCTTCGACAAGCTTACCCCTGAACTTTGTGACCATGTTCTGGGTATAAGCAAAGTTTGCATTGACATTATACCTGAAAGCTCCTGCACTACCCCTTGTACCTACGGTGACTTCGAAGCCTTGATTCTGAACGCCCGCCAGGTTGACGGTAGGAGCAGAGGCGATACCTGCGGTTATCGGTATTGCGATGGAGGAAAGGATCCCATCAGTATTGCGGCGGAATACATCGAACTCTACATTCAGTCGGCTGCCGAACATGGATGCGTCGAAACCGAGGTTCATGATGTTTGTGGATTCCCAACGAAGGTCAGGGTTTGAATACCGTCCGATGGCAAGTCCGGATGCCTGTACGTTGTTGAAAGAGTAAAGATTCGTTGAATAGGTCGCCTGCCAGTCATAGAGACCGGAAGCGTAAGCACCCAATTCACCCCATGAACCACGAAGCTTGAGTGTGTTTAGCCAGCTGATGTTCCGCATGAATTTTTCATCAGAGATTCTCCATCCCGCAGAAAACGAAGGGAAATAACCAAATCGTGTGGTTGGTGAGAAGCGGGAGACGCCGTCATAACGCAGGTTGGCTTCCAGAAGGTATTTGCCCTTGAATGCATAGTTTAGGCGACCGAAGAGTGAGCGGATGGCCCAATCGTTCTCAGATCCCGTAGTCGAAGTGGGATTCAGAACAGTGCTTGGCACATACAGATCATAATCTATAAGACCCTGCTTCGAGGCGGACAGATTGTAGTAGTTGTAATACAGCTGATTGTATCCGACGAAAGCCGACAGATCATGATCGCGTCCGATTGTCGTCGTGTAGCGCAACACGTTGTCGATGGTCATCTGATAGTTCTTGTCGAAACCATAGTTTGATGACAAATTCGCAGGGATCTGGGGAAAAGACATCTGGGTATTCGTTGCGAAATTCCAGCGGTTGGCTGCATCCGGGTTTGTGCGGCTCCTGGATTCGTTCTGGCGCATCTGATAATTAAAGCGGCTCTCGAAACTGAGGCCTTTGATGATGTTCACCGTTGCGTACAGGGTGGTATTGAACCGGGATGTCTGGTCCTTACCAAGACGATTATTCAAGAAGGAGAACACATTGTTGGCCTGTTGGTTTTCTTCAGATGTCTGCGCATAACCGTAGCGGCCGTCGTACTTCGGAACGATGCCCGGAGTGGTCTGCCTCACGAAGTTGAATGCGTCTGTGACATTACCCATATCATCGTTCTGGAACATGGCAAAGGTTTGAGTGCCAAGGGTCAGAAACTTATTGATCTTGGATTCAATATTCGTCCGGAACTGGAAACGCTTGCTTCCGGTATTCTCGATGGTTCCCTGATTATCCAGAAAACCTACGGAAAGCAGAAAGGTAGACTTGTCAGAGCCGCCATTTATCGATACGTTATGGTTCTGTACGAGACGTTTGGAGAAGAAAGCATCGGCCCAATCGGTATTGGGGTATGCAATGCTGTTGGGGACACCGCTGGCACTCAGCTGATTCGGAATCTTGCTGGCCGAGTCCCAGGCAGCGATGGTCAGTGCGCTATATTTTGCGGCCTGCCCAAGATTCGTGTGGGCCTCATTGGTGAAACGCATGTGATCTGCGTAGTTGGTCACCATGCGAGGCATATTCATCGGGCTGGTCGTGGAGAATAACCCACTGTAGTTCACCGTCAATTTATTCCGAGTACCCTTTTTGGTGGTAATGAGCACCACGCCATTACCTGCCTGTGAACCATAGATGGAGGCGGAAGCTGCATCTTTCAGAACAGAAACCGACTCAACATCCTGTGGATTCACTGCATCGAGCGACCCGATGATGCCATCGATGATGATCAGCGGAGAACTGCCGCTGAGGGTACCCCTGCCCCTGATGACGATGTTTGCTCCATCGGAACCCGGTTGTCCTGAACCCTGCTGAACGGAAACACCAGATAATAACCCGGACAATGAAGTCGAAAGATTTGTAACCGGACGGTCTTCGATATCCTTGGCCGTGATCATGGATACGGCTCCCGTCATGTTTACCTTCTTCTGGGTGCCATAACCTACAACCACTACCGACTCCATGGTACCATCATCAGAATCGAGACTGACATTCACGGTTGATATACCCTGTGCAACAACCAGCTCTTTGGTGGCGAAACCCACACTGCTGATCCGCAGACGGTCACCAGTCTTTGCCGGCAGGATGAAAGTACCCGTTGCGTCAGTCTGGGTTCCAGCATTACTGGTAAGGTTGACAACATTGACGCCCGTCAATGGCAGATTGTCTTTTGATGAGGTTACAACACCCTTGAACTGGGTTTGTGCATAACTCGACACTGAGAACAGTGCCGCGAAAAATGCAAGCAGCAGCATCCTAAGTTTTGGTCTTGGCATAACGTTTTGGTTTAACATGTTTAGAGAAAACGATTTTTATGACAGCAGTAGATTTATAAGACAACGAATCTTGATTTTTTTTATCCGAGAGGGGGGTTAAAATACCGATTAAATAGGGGTAAAATCCTAAACCCCACGACAGTAAAGGGTTATTGAAAAAAATCTTGATGTAAAATTCTCAGAATGTTCAGTTATTCGCGCATTTATAAGAACAAGATAATGGACAGATCGAGATGACATCTCAAAAAAAATTGCAAATCCGGGAGAATATTGGAACAATTTAAAATGGATGGACATGATACGCGGATGCATCCATTAATTTTATGAGGTCTAACATGATAACAAACCGCTTCCCTCGGATGATGAAAACCTACCCGCATCCTTTCCTGCAGAAAACCAAACAAACGATATGGACCTTTGGCATCGCTGTCGCGGTCTACCTGATACCTCATACTGGTTCCGGTCAGGATCTTTTCTTTCACAAACTCACCGTGGAAGACGGACTGTCGCAGAATTCAGTCCTTTGCTTCGCGCAGGATCGCCAGGGCTATATGTGGATTGGCACGAGTTCGGGCCTGAACAGGTTTGATTCCCGGACATTCAAGGTGTTTAAAAAGCAACAAAATGAACCCGGAAGCCTAAGTAATGATTATATTTTATCGCTTTTGAATGATTCCAGGGATATGCTTTGGGTTGGAACAGCCGGTGGGCTGAATGTTTACGATAACCGAACGGCAACCTTCGCACAATACATGCATGCTGAAGATAAACCGGGATCTCTAAGCAGCAATAGAATCTTAAGTTTATATGAAGACCGTAAAGGACAAATCTGGATCGGAACTTCAAAAGGCCTCAATTTATTGAGTAGCCCCGGTGGGAAAAACTTTGAAAAAATAGACCTTTCCACGGCATCAGATGACCCCTCTGGGGGGGAGATCAGGGCCATTCGGGAAGATTTTAGAGGCGATATCTGGGTAAGTGCATCAAATGGTGTGTACCGGATTTCCAGGAACTTCAGTGAATTCATCATTAAAAAATTCAATATCGGATCTGCCGGTAAATTACAAGAAGACCTCACCTGCACTTCCATCGAAGAAGATGAAGACCGGAACCTTTGGTTTGGAACGATCGGTGGCGGATTGTTCCTGTTTGATGAATCAAATTCTTCTTTCATTGCGGTAGCCAACGCAAGCAGCGATAAAACAAGGTTGCCGCACGATTACATCAGGAGGCTTAAAGCCGATGGCAACCGCAAACTATGGATAGGAACCCAGGAGGGTCTATCCGTACTGGATATAAGCAACCGCATCCTCAGCAGCACCTTTCAGCACGACCCAGAAGACAAGAACAGTTTATCGCAAAATTCGATTTATGACATTTTTTTAGACCGGACAGGGAATATCTGGACAGGGACCTATTATGGAGGTGTCAGCATGTCGTATGCAAAGAAAACCCCCTTTAAGCTGATACAGGCCAGCGGAAAAGATAACGGCTTGAGCAATAATGTCGTGAGTGCGATCTTCGGGTATGATGCCAAAGGACTCTGGTTCGGATCTGATGGAGGCGGACTGAATTATCTTGATCAGACTTCCGGAAAGTTTTCACACTACAAATACAATGTCAAGAACCCAAGGTCGATAGGATCCAATCTGGTGAAAACAATTTTCAGGGATTCAGCCGGCAGGTTGTGGATAGGAACCCATGGTGGCGGATTGAATCTATTCGATGAAAAATCAGGTGTATTCACCCGGTTTAAACACGTAAAAGGAAAAAACTCCATCAGCAGCAATGATGTCCTGAACATGATAGAGGACGGTGATGGGATCATTTGGATAGGTACGGAAAATAACGGGCTCAATTCGTTTGACTGGCAGAAACAAGAATTCTCCACATATCATCCTGATTCCGCGGGCAGCTTTCATTTGAAAGCCAGCCAAATCAAGTCGATGATACAGGATGATCCAGGCAATATCTGGCTAGGTACGGAAAACGGACTCTTTGTGAAGCAAAGAAAATCCGCCGGATTTCGGAATTACGAACACAAATTCGCAGATGGAAAAACATACCCGTCCTCTCAGATGGTCGGGAGCCTTTATTTGGATCTCCGCCAGCAAATCTGGGTAGGCACCGTGGCGGACGGAGTCTATCTCATTCAGCCGGGAGAAGATAAATTACTTCACTTCACAACCAAAGACGGCCTTCCCAGCAACAATATAAAAGGCATGATCGAGGATAATTCAGGAAACATATGGATTACCACTGACAAGGGACTCTGTAAATGCGAACCAGGTTATAAAAACTTCGTGGCCTTTAATGTGTATGATGGGCTTCCAGGAAACGATTTCAACCCCAATTCCTTCTACCGACACTCAACGGGAGAAATATATGTCGGGGGCCTGA
This sequence comes from uncultured bacterium, assembly GCA_903957405.1. Lineage (GTDB taxonomy): Bacteria > Bacteroidota > Bacteroidia > Chitinophagales > Chitinophagaceae > Pollutibacter. The sequence goes on from CAJBPC010000288.1 coordinate 7,971, forward strand.
ACGGTATTGTCCATTTCATGCCAGAACGGATTGAGAAGAACAACACCAATAGCACCATCGTTTTCAATGCACTTAAGATCGGAAACCAAGTTGTAGATGCAGTGCGATTCCCAGAGGTCCTGCAGACCGATATCAGCCATACGCGGGGGATTACGCTCAACCATGACCAAAATGATTTCAGCATTGATTTCAGGCTGCTCAACTACATCAAGCCATCCAAGAACTCCTACACATACAAACTGGAGGGATTCGACAATGACTGGATCATTTCAACAAACGGCAGTGCCACCTATACGAATCTCCCGACAGGCACTTACCGCCTGCAGGTAAAAGCAGCCAACAACGATGGCATTTGGGCAAAGAACATCGCGGTGATGGAAGTGCGGGTCATACCACCCTTTTGGGCCAGCAAGGGTGCCTATTTTCTGTACTGCTTGATTTCGGCATGCATCATCTATCTGTTGATACGCTATTTCAGGATACGGCTTAGGTACCGCCAGGAGCAGGATCTGCAACAATACAAACTGGACTTTTTCACAAACATATCGCATGAGATCAGAACGCGATTGACACTCATCGCGACGCCATTGGAGACCATACAGAACGAGGATTTCCCAAATGATGGGGCAAGAAAAAAAATCCAAAACATCCGGAAACATACTCAAAAGCTTTCCACACTGGTGAGCGAATTAATGGACTTCAGGAAGGCGGAGACGGGAAATCTTCAACTGAACTGCTCCATCACAGACCTTAAGCTATTCCTCTCAGAAACTTCCCAGCCATTGGGTGATGCCGCCATGGAAAAAGGCATCCGCTTCGAGATCTCCTTACCTCAAGAAGAGGTCAGCGTACTTATTGATAAGTCGCATTTTGAAAAAGTCATCACCAATCTGCTGACGAATGCAATCAAATTCACAGGAAATGGCGGCAGCGTTGGCATCAGCCTTGATGTCCATAGAAATGCTGCCGTCATCAGCGTTTGGGATACTGGCATCGGCATTTCAACCGCCAACGTGCGTAAACTCTTCACGAACTATTTCCAGGTCAGCAATGAAAAATCTGAAAATACCGGATATGGCATCGGGCTTGCACTTTCCAGGAGCATCGTAGAACTGCACAACGGAACCATAGAGGTCGCGAGTACTCTTAAAAAAGAAAACAAAGAAGGATACACGGTCTTCAGGGTTAAGCTACCTATGCAAATAAACTTGAATGAACCAGTTGGCGTAATTCAAACGATTCCCTTGGATGATGTCGATAAAACTTCGTTTGCTGACGCTGCCAATGGAAAAGCTTCAAAGCCAGTACTGCTCATTGTAGAAGACAATGATGATCTGAGGGAATTCATGAAAGATTCACTTTCCACTGAATTTGACATCTATGAATCTACCGATGGCAAAAAGGGATTATCCTTGGCTCAAGAGCTGATTCCAACGTTGATCATTTCAGATATCATGATGCCGGAAATGGATGGTCTTGAACTTTGCCGGTGCTTGAAGTCTGATATCAGGACAAGCCACATACCTGTGATACTCCTCACGGCAAAATCAACCATCAACGACCAGATCAGTGGCCTGGAGCAGAATGCCGATGCATATGTCACCAAGCCCTTCAATCTAGCGCTTTTGATATCCCAAATCTGGAACCTCATCAATAACAGAAAGCACCTACAGCTTGCATTGAGAAATCGTTACCTCAAACTGAGTGACACACCCGTTGAAGAAGTGATGAAAGATCTGTTTCTTGAAGAGATTGTTTCACTCATAGAAGGGAATCTTGACAATGCAGCCTTCAGCGTAAGTGTATTGGCTAAACATGCCGCGATGAGCCAGCCGGTGCTGTATAAAAAAATAAAGGCACTTACAGGCATGTCTGTCAATGATTTCATAAAGTCCATCCGACTCAAAAAAGCATCAGGGCTTCTCCTTACAAGAAAACACACCATTTATGAAGTTGCTTACATGGTAGGATTTTCAGATCGGAAATACTTCAGCAAGGAATTTAGAAAGACATTTGGCCTGTCTCCAACAGCATTTGTGGAACGCGATGCTCCGGCAGATATCGATCCAAAACTTCTCTGATGTAGCATGAAGACAAATTCTTTGCTCGTGACACGAACCCATCGGGTGTGATCAGTCCGGGCGGTTGAATACAGAGGCCCTCGCCTTGGACATTTCACCCAACATGGCAGGCACCAATTGAAAGGGGTCATAAGGAACGCCTTTGGAAGCTAGCGTTTCAACAGGCAGAAACCCCTTGTAACCGCTCTTTTTTAGGATCTTCATGATCTTTCCATAGTCGGTTTTCCGCTCAGGATTACGACCATGCAACTTTTCTTTGACCTGCCAATTGATGGCATAGGGCGCGGTCTTTTCAATATCAACATACGGATCTGCCGTCGTGAAGCTTCCCGTATCGACAATCAAACCTACCCCCCTGCTATTGATTTTTTTCAATATGGCAATGCAATCATCCGCATTCTGAAGCATGTCAGCATGGTTCTGGATACCGATCTTAACCCCATACTTCTCTGCATGGGCGACACATTCAAGAAAGCAGGAAATCATCCATCCGACGACTTCCTCACGTCTATTTTCGTACCCTTTAGGCATGGTCCCGGCAAACAGTCTCAACACAGGTGCCCCCAGCTTTGCCGCCACCTCGATCCATTCCTTTGCCAATGCCACATCGGCTGCACGCACGACAGGATCGGGTGATGCGAAATTATTCCGGATGCCCGTACCGCTAATGGCAAGTCCCAATCGCTTTGCCTTTTCACGCACCGCAGTGATGTCCGCATCAGACGGCACCATTGGATAGCAAGGAAAGTAATATCCGGTAATGTCAATTGCTTCAAGTTGTTGCAATGCACACCAGTCGAGTAGATTTGATATGGTGAATACGGGAAGGCTGTCGCGACTGTTCCGAGCCATCAGTTGGTCATGGAAAGAAAATGCATTCAGGGAAAATCTGATCCCGTGATTATTTTCCGATGGATTGATATCCTGCCCATGGCTTTTCAAAGGGCAATACAAGACCGCGGTGGCCACCAAAACCAATAGGAATTGTCTGCCGGTTTTAAACATATGCAAATGCATTGATTGTATGTTATGATGAATTGAAAAAAACGATCGTCTTTTCTTTTTTTCAAACAATGACATCATTTTCCTCTGCCTTTTCTGCCTGCAGCCTCCCTTCCCCAATCCGGTTTTGTGATGTCAAGATCATCTTGCGTCCCCTGCATCTCCTTATGCAACAAACTCGTCATGGCTCTGATGCGATCCTGGTGTGCGCTACTCCCTGATAAGTCGACTGTTTCCCAAGGATCTTTATGCAGGTTAAAAAGTTGTGTCCTTAGCAATCCGTCAACATTGTATAAAATCAGCTTATAACCGTCTTGTGTCTTGAGGCTTCTGCTCCAGCTTCCATAGACATTGTAAATATGCGTGCGCATCTGACTCCTGTTATCCGTAAAGACATCCGTATGGCTTTTCCCTTCAACCGTTGCCGGCGGCACTACACCAAGATATGCATACAGTGTCGGGGCAATGTCACTCAGATAGATGAAGCCATCATATTTGGAGCCTATGGGAATGCCCGGCCCAGACATGATCATCGGAACACGAATGCTGTGTTCGTACAGGTTTTGCTTTCCCAGTAAACCATGCTGGCCGACTGCCAAACCGTTGTCGCCGGCGAAGACGATGACGGTATGCTCTTGGAGACCATTCTTCTCAAGTGTCTGCAGAATCCTGCCTACCTGAGCATCCATCTCGGTGATCATGGCATAATAATTCGCCAGGTCTCCTCGCATGACCTTTTCAGTGAGCGGTCTCGGAAAAAGCTGCTCATCTCTGACATTCATATCTCCGTTGTCGAAGGGATGTTCCGATCTGAAATTGGGAGGGAGAATGATGGCAGCGGGATCATACTTCTTTGAATATTCCGCAGGTGGGGTTCTCGGGTCATGCGGTGAAGTGAAAGCGACATAACAGAAAAAAGGCTTTTCCTTTGCCACCGCACTATTCAGGAAGCGTATCGCCCCTTCAGCATAGAGCGTAGTACTGAAGGTGTCGCTGATTCTTTTTCGCGATTCAGGGTAAAGACCTGTCGAATCGAATGCATATACCGTAGGATGAAATTGTCCGCCATCCTTTTCAAAATGCATGCCCCCGAAAAAAATATCAGCTCCATTGCTGAACATCCTGTGGTGTGATGCTTTGTCACTATGCCATTTACCGGCATGGAATGTGGTGTATCCCTGTGTCCTGAGTACTTCAGGAAGACTCACCAGGCTGTCAGGTATGATGGAGCCGTCCCTTGGGAGCCTGTTGACATACCTACCGGTGAGCAACATCACACGACTTGGGACACATACGGCACCCTGATGTCCACCCATGACATGGGCCTGTGTGAAAAACATGCCTTTTTTCGCCAGCTTGTCAAGGTTCGGAGTGAGTACCTGAGGGTTGCCTGCTGCGCCCAATGCATGATAACTGTGGTCATCGCTGTACAGGACAAGTACATTCAACTTCTTGGCCGGGAAATTGGCTTGTGCCTTGACCGTGCTGATCGACAGAATCAACCCGATGGCTAACATGAACAAATGCATATGACTAATTTCCTTGAATATACGGAAGATACATTTTATGCCTTGACACAGCATGGATAAATGCGTGCATGACAGAAAGAATCAGACAATATTTCATTTGCATGTCCAGACATTTTGAGTCTTTGTGCTGTTCGACAGATGACGCGAAATGCCATTCAAATGACGGCAATATTATCAACGGATGCGGCCCCGAAAAGACAGCAACATTGAAACATGCAAATCCCCTTTAACAAGATCCTAAACCCTATTGTATGGAGCAGTTTGTATGAAAAGATCCTTATTTCAAGAGATCATCCAATCGTGCATAAAATCCATCATCCTCGCCTACAAATCGATCGAGGATCTTCCCTTGTGGGTCTACAATGATCTTGGTAGGATACCCGGCGACATTGTATTTAAGCACATGATCATCCTTGGAGGCATTCAGGACGTGGTGCCAAGCAAAACCCTGGTTATCGTTCAAGAATTTTTTCCATCTTTCTCCGCGGTCGGATTCCTTTGCCACACCGACAATCTCCAACTTCCCCTTGTATTTTTCGAGATACTCCTTCATCCTAGGCATCCCCTTGATGCATGGGACACACCAGGTACCCCAGAAATCTATGACGACATATTTTCCTTTCAACGATGCAAGCGAAAATGGTCTTCCGTCAGGGGTATTCATGGATTCGATCATGGGGGCTTGATCACCTTTTCGGGTGGTTAGGATTCCCTTAACACGGGCATCAACCTCCTTGTAGTAGGTGATGTCGCTCAAACCGGTATCGAACTTCCTGAAGACATCTATCGCATCTTCGTGACTGATCTGCGAGCGGATCATCATATCTGACAGAAGCCATGCAGCGGCCGCAGAAGAAGGATTATTCCGGAGGAATTCCATCTTGATCCCTACAACCTGCTTATCCATTGCCTCGATCGAGTCCTTCATGGCTCGGATCACGACAGAATCCGTTACAAGCTTGTTTGCGATGCGCACGTTCATATTCACTGCACGATTGGTCAACGGATTGATGGAGCGGTTCAAGGATGCCAGATCGTTATTTGCAGGATCGCCTGCCGGATAGGCATGCACGAAATCTGTGACTTCTCCTGATACCTTGATCTTCGCTCCAGGGTAGATGAACAACTGCAGTAGCGATGACTTGACCGGATAATATCCGTTACCGACACGTTTGACTATTTTTTCAACTCCAGGCGATATGATCAAGTAAGAGAAATTGTCCGTCTTTGAGGAAAAAGAAAATGAACCGTTTTCCAAAGTGATGCTATCCCTTCGAAACCCACTTGGGCTTTTTTCATCAGGAATATTGAGGAACATCACCTTGCTGTCAAGTCCTTCGATCTTACCGCTGATCGAAAAGTCGACTGACTGCGCCTGTGACATGGATATGGAAACGACCGATAATGCAGACAGGATGACGTTTTTCATGGTTATTATGCTGTTGATTTGTGAAATTTTACAAAAAGGAAGTTAAAGAAGGGATCGTATCATCAACTCCAACGTGCGTTCATTATCCTGAGTGGTTCGGAAATTCGCGTACACGATATTACCTTCCTTATCCAACAGGAAATTCGTCGGTTCTCCCCTAACGCCATAGTTGTCCTTTGCCCAATCACTGGTAGCCCGGAGTGGGGTGAAACTGTATTTTGTACCCTTCAAAAACGGTAGGACATAATCATCCTGCGAAGGGAAAACATTTATCCCGAGATAAGCGAATGATGTATCCTTGAATTTTCCAGCCACATTTTCAAAATGCGGGAATTCAGCCCTGCAGGGACCGCAGCCGGGGAACCAGAATGTGATCAGCACGGCCTTACCTTTGAAATCAGAAAGTTTTGCATGGGCACTTGAAGTGTACAGACCCAGGTCGAAGGGGTAAGCCGGTTTTGAATTTTTCTTACGGATCGCATTGATCTCATCCGAGATCTGTGCGTCGGTTTTTCCGATCTTTCGACCGTAGAAAAATGCCGATTCGCCCAGTTCGTCTGTAGGGGCTTTTGCCTGCAGTTCCACGAGTGATTGATATCCCAATGCCGTCTGTCCCGATTTGTCTGCAAGTGACGCTTCCAAAATGGGTATGCGGGAAAGTTGAGCTGATGACCTGAGCTTTTTGAGACGGACAACGGAATCGTATGCCTGTTGGTATTTGCCAGCCTTTATCAGGGAGGCGGTCACGGCTAGCCCGTTCGCCAATACAACCTTTTCCTGCCAACCCGATTGGGTCGACATTTCGCGGGCAAGATTGCCAGCCTTTTCATTCTGCTCATTGTTGAGGTAGGCATTGAACAGTAGGCTCATTCCGCTAGCGGACCAGTTGAATTTGGACGGGGCATACCGTTTCTTGAGATCCTCAAGGATGTTGATTTTCCCCGATGGGTCTTTGACATTATACCCCAGCCAGTAGAGACCCTGTGCACCGCGTTCATGTGCAGGAAATCTATCAGCAAGTATATAGATCAAATTCTTGAAATGTGCCATGTCTTTATCATCAAAATACATGGCATAATAAAAGGCGTAGGAGGGATTGCTGCTGTCTGCCAACGATGCCATCCGCATGTACTCCATACCCTGTTCCTGGTTTCCCCAACGCTCGGCATCGATCGAAAGTTTCAGGTATGCTTCAGCGTTAGTAGGATCCAGGGCGACGGTCGTTTTTAGATAGGAAGTGGCCTTTGGACTTTCGTTCTCGTAATACGCGGTACCGACGGCATAATGCACGGTGGCATTCCGCGGAAATTTCCGAATCCACTGATCATACTGGCTGCGCATGGCTGATTCTGTGCTGTCATACCTGGATTTATACCTCTCGGCATACCAGTAAAGATTGGATTCCCAACCGATGGACCGAATGTACTCGTGGTGGAAGGCGAGGCTGTCGGGTTCTTGGCCGACCTTTTCAATCCAATAACGAACGCTGTCCTTGTTGATGACACGCAGCGGCTTGGCGACCTGAGCTCCGGCGTCAAATGCATACAGGAAAAAAATAATGGCAAGCAATCTCCCGATCATGGAAAAAATTTATATGTTAGATTCTCAGGCTGTCAGATCAATATTTATTCTGCTCCAACTGACCCTGACTGGAGAGGATATCCGCGTAAGGCAAAGGCAGCGCATACTTCCTGGAATTCGTCGGTATGGTGATGGTTTGAACGGGTGAGCTGGTGACTGCACCGGTGAGGTTTACAGGATAGAAGGTTTTTGTGATCACGACATCATCAGAAGGATCTGCGTTCGAGTTGAAACGACGGATATCGAACCACCTTGCATGAAAGGGCATCTCACGTCTTCTCTCCTGCAGTACCTTGGCCACGGCCTCTGCCTGGCTCGCTGCCGTAAGTGTGACCCACGGACCCGGCTTCATCCTTTTTGCCCTGAGGGTGTTGATAGCGGTCATTGCCCCTGCAGCATTACCGGTCCGCGCGAGGCATTCCGCCCTGATGAGGAACATCTCGGCCGTAGTAGGCCCGGAAGGAAGCCTGTCCTTGAAGAAATGAATGTACCCCGGATAGCTGAATGCGGGACTGGCGTTCATGCCTCTGTCATAGGAGTATCCTTCTACCATGTGGTATTCATATCGCAGGTCATTCGTCTGATCATACAGATTCAGCAGGTCCTGACTCGGGATATACCACCAGGATCCGTAATTAAGCATCCTGAAATAGAGGAATTCCTTCCAGCCGACCATATCCGTCAGATCGATCTGATTATTATGGGTATAAGGATATCTCACGGTGAATGTCGATGCATTGGGTGTACCTGCATTGATGGATACGCTTTGGTTGTTTCCGTATCGCATGTCGGTGCTGAGGTTGTAATCGTTCAGCACATTATACTCGGCCAAGGCAAGGTCTGCGTACTTCAACGCGTCACCGTACTTATTCCTGGAGAGGTAATATCTGGCGGCAAAACCATTTGCCGCAGCGGTACTGGAACGCCAGTGTTGGGCCTTCCCCGCTACTACCAGTGGCTTGTTGATCTTCAATGCCTCGATGAGATCCGCCTCAATGAACTTATGGGTCTCTTCGATGGATTGACGTTTCAGATCTTCCTGGAAGCTGGGAGATCTTTTGATGGGTAAGCCGGGTTCTTTCTTGTTGGCTTCTGTGTAAGGAAGGCAGTAGGTCTCAGCCATCTGCCAATAGGCATAAGCCCGGATGAGGTATGCATCTGCTTTTATGCGCTGCTTTTCAGCATCTGTACCAACCACCTTGTCAACATTGCCGAGGATGGCGTTGGCATAAAAAACATCCCTCCATTCACCCGAAGAGCTGCCCCAGAGAAGATCACCTGATGTGGCGGTGGGTATGTTCTCCGTGTCCCAAAATGCATGCAAGAGGTTTGCAACGAAATTGTTTGTTGCAGGACGGGCATCATAGATCGCTTTGGTCAGACCATAGTCATCCGTATGAAGGAAAGAAGGATTCTGATCCGCGTAATATATGGAATAGTTCTCCAGCAGGGCATTCAGCTGGTCCACCGTTTCCACAGGCAATGATGAGTTCTTGCTGGGGCGTGCATCAAGGAATTTCTCGCAGGATGAAAGGGTTGCCAACAGCGGCAAAATAGCAAGGTATCTGAGATTTTTTAATAAGATCATCTTTATCATGATGCTTTTTTTTACGATTAAAAATCGAATTTGATCCCGAATGTGAACTTTGGTCTGGGGTTAAGTGTGGCTAAAGGATACAGTGGATCTTCCCCATACTTGTTGGCCAATGACACGAACATATCGTTGCCCTGCGCGTACACTTGGAAATTCTTCATACCCACCCTGCTGAGCATGGCGGAGGGCACCCTGTAAGTCAGATTGACTTCCTGAAGCCTCAGCCATGATGCATTCTGGGAGAGATAGGAGAGGTTGTTGTAGAACCTGTCCCAGAAAAAGAAACGCGGCTCGTTGGGATTGACGGGGAGCGTCAGCAGTTCTGCCGATTTCCCGCCTGTGACGTCTGAAACATACTTGTTAGGAAGCATCCTGATAGACGACCACTGAACGGGATAGTTGAAGCCGCGTCGCTGAAAGACATGCCCGAAATTCCCGGTGATGATGAACGAAAGACTCAGGTTCCGATATTCGAAATTGTTCATGAAACCGAAAGTGAACGGAGCCACCAGTGTGCCTGTATTCTCCAGATAAGTCCTGCCGTCACCTGGTACGAATGTCTGCATGTCGTAATTCACATCGCCAGGCCCCAATACCGTGGGCTGGTTAGCCGCGTTGAATCCGGTGTATTTAAACATCCACATGGTATTCGCATTGTAATCCTCCACATAAGAGGATGTGCTACGGGCGATCATCGATGAGGAATTGTATTGCGCGATGAAAAGGTCGGTAATTTTGTTCCGGTTGTAGGAGAGATTCATGTTACCCGTCCAGCGCAGGTCCTTGGTGATGCGGGCTTCTGTACCGATCTCCAACTCGATGCCTCGATTGACCATCGCAGCATTATTGAGCCTCTGTGAAGCCGACCCGTTCACGTTCGGTATGGAAATCACGGCGATCAGATCTTTCCCTGTCCGTTGATAGAGGTCAATCTTACCGAACAGTTTCCCTTTGAAAAGCCTGTAGTCTATCCCGATATTTGTCGTTGCCGTCTTCTCCCAACGAAGTGTGGGATTGCCAAGGCTCGTGAAATTGGCGGTGTAGGCTCCTGTCAGCGTATTGGGGATCGAACTCAGGGAGATCAACGGCATGAAGGCAGTGCTCTTGTCAACATTTCCGTTATATCCAAAAGTTGCCCGGAGATTGAGCCTGTCGATGAAGTCAACATGCTTCATGAAATCCTCTTTCCAAACCTGCCAGCTGCCACCGACAGACCAGAATGGCGCATATCGGTATGACGGATCGTCTGTGATCAGATTCGATGCATCCGATCTGAAGCTGCCTGATAAAGTGTACTTGTCGCGGAAAGTATACGATGCGTTTGCAAAAGCGGAGAAGAAACGCTCTGTCGTATAACCGAAGGAGTTCGTATATCCGAAGGACTGCGTCTGATTGAGCCAGTTGCGGATGACCAGATTGGTCGGAGGCAATGTCCCGTTCTGGTTGCCATTGCCGGGTACCCCCCCGGGGCCGTTAGGGAAATTACCCAATTGCAATGTCGCATCGTTATATCCATAGGTACGGGGATTGTTGAATGTCTGCACGACCGAACTCTGCAACTCGGTACCACCGACAAAATTTACTTCATGATCCTTTCCGAACTCCCTGTTGAAAGATAGGAGATTCCTGAAATTCCATGCAGTCAGGTTGACACGGCTCTGATCGAGGATCGACCCTTTCGGCAGGTTGGGGAGCGGAGCCGTGGTCATTGATGTAAGCAAGCCCGGATTCCAAAATGCCGCCTGGTTCACTGACTGACGGACGGTAAAGCTATTCTCGTCATACAGGTTGCGTGTAAACGTATTGAAATTTTCGTATTGAATCCTCGACTCGATACTCAATCCCTTCATGGGTTTCAGCGTCAGGCCGCCCTGAACCCTGCCGTTGAGCTCCGTATTGACCAGAGATCGGCTTGATATCTCCCTTGCAGGGTTATAACTCCAGTCGCTGTAAGGGAATAGACTTGTTGGTACCTGCCTTTTGATCAGCGGCAGATAATATTTCAGGCTCGTATTGGTCAGGCTGCCGTCGGGGTTCTTAAGCATCTCATATGGTGAAAGGCTTGAGATCTCGGCCAGGTTCGTTCCATTATTGGTAAACTTATTGTACTGCAACATGGTATTCATCGAAAGATCCAGCCACTTGGTGAGATTGACCGTTGTCCGATAATTCATCATGAAACGATCGTTGTAGGTCTCCCTGAAGTTAGACTGGTTCTTCTCCATCATCAGCGAAAGGGCATTGTTCATACGCTGCGTCGCGCCATACAAACTCAGGTTATATTGCTGCGTGACCGGCCTTGCCAGCAGCATATCCCCGATCTGGCCGCTGTTGTCCAGCGTCTTTAGACTGTCCAGTGTCTTGTCCCTTTGGGCAAGCGTTAGGAATCCGAGATTGTGTTCATTCAACGCACTCTGACCCAACGTCCAGTTCCAAGCCTGGTTGGAGGCCAATACGCCGGTATTCAGCAACGCTCCCCACTTATTATATGCCAATTTCTCATACTCGACCGTCTCCGAAGATGTTGCATGAGGCCTTGAATAGCCGAGGTCTATCTTTCCACCTATCCTTGTGAATGCGGAGAACTCCACTTTCAACGGATTGCCTCTGCTTGCACTCTTCGTTGTTACAACGATCACGCCGTTGACTGCACGAGCCCCCCAGATGGATGAGGCAGCTGCATCTTTAAGGATCGTTACCGACTCGACATCATTGGGGTTTATGGCGTTGTATGTCCCTTGTATCGGAAACCCATCCACCACCACAAGTGGCTCCTGGTTCGCATACAAGGTGGAAAGGCCGCGGATTTGAAAGAACGGATTACCTTCCTCATCCATGCGCAACGCCTGAACGCCGGCATTGGTGCCGATGATCCTTGACGCTATGTTGGTGGCTGGTTTATCAAGTTGCTGCCTGCTCACGGTACCGAATGCGCCTGTGGCCCTTTCCTTAGGTATGGTTTGATAACCCGTAGAAACCACGACCACTTCACCGAGTGTTCCCTCATCGATTTTCATGGAAAAATTAGCAGTATTTGACCCAGTCGGGATCTTCATCTCAGCTGTCTGCATACCGACATAAGTGAAGATCAGCGTCTGGTCACCAGAAGGCACCTGAATGCTGTATCGTCCGGATTCATTGGTCTTTACCACCTGCCGGCCGCCCTTCAGCGCAACCGTCACATTTGATAATGGAAGCTGGTCTGAAGATACCACCTGTCCTGAAATGGTGCGGGACTGCTGCGCAATGGTGGACAGGCAGAAGAAGAATAGTCCGGCTAAAAGCAAGATGGATTCCCTGATTTTGAGATTCATTGCTGTTGTTTTGGTTTTTGACACGATTAAATTAGGGCAACGGATGGTATAATATCTTAATACTACATGAACGCATTAATTTCAATGACGTATGAAGAAAAGGGTTGTCTGAATCGATCAGACATGACGAACAAGTTGTTGGGGTATAAGCAGCAATCGTGTCCGGGATATGATACTTCAGTTTGTATCCAATGCCGAACATTCACTTGTCTACCAATTAGGTAGACTTATCAAAAGTATGGTAACTTTGAAAACAAACAAAATATTTTCCCGGTTAGTGGGATTCGGGTCAGCATTCAATACTTCGTCGGAAAAATTTCTATTGAAAAATTACGAAGATCTTGCTTGGCTAAAATTTAAAATTTATTCAAAGTGCCATTTTTTACGCGAACGGCAGATTCCAACTGACGTACCAGCCATATGCTTCCGTGAAAGCTGCAAAAGACCCAACTGCGGGATGAAGATCTAGAAGACAATTAAATTTTATTAGAATAAATTAGGAGTTCAATGTGAGAACCTTATCCGGAGATATCTTAATCAAGCGCAGTTGGAAGAACTTCTTGCTGTCTACAGGCATCTGGTTTGCTGCGATCCTCGTCTACATGGTACTGGGGAATGCACAGAGGAAGGTGCCAACGGCATTGTGGTTCTATATCAGGTATACCTGGCCAAGCTTCCTGCTGTGCTATGCGACGGTAGTGTGGCTGATTCCTGAATTCTTACACAAGAAAAAGTTTAAGCTATTCGGATGCTTGCTGGTGGGCATGCTCATCCTGTATTGCATTGTCAGATATTATAACCACATCCTCCAGAATCCGGAGATGTACGTCTTTTACCGTAAAGTCGGAGACAATCTGATGCCGATAAAATCGAGTTTCAGGAATATTTTCTCTATTGAAATCATCCGTGGACTTGAATTCATTTTCATTGCTTTCTGCTACCGGTTCATCATAGACTGGACCATCATGGAAAAAGAAAGGATAAGGTTGGAAAAGGAAAAAATCCAGGCTGACCTAACCATGCTCCGTCATCAGTTGAATCCGCATTTCCTGTTCAATACCATTAATGACATTTATTATCTTGCGTTGATACAGTCACCCCGGACTGCCGACGCGATGCTAGAACTTTCAGAGCTTTTGAGATACGTGCTGCATGAAAAAGATGACATTGTTCCGCTGGAAAAGGAGCTCGATCACCTCAGAAGGTTCATCCACCTGCATCACTTTCGCTTCCCCGACGATGTCATCAAGTTCACGTTGGACAATACGGACCCATCCGACAAGTTTGGCATACCGCCGCTTTTACTGCAGTCCTTTGCCGAGAACGCATTCAAGCATGGCAAGCCCGGGACTGATGACGAACCCATCATCATAAGCATCGATATACGTGACGGACGCCTGCTTTACAAGGTCGTCAATGCCATAGGAAACAAACTATCGAAGGATGACAGCAACGGCATCGGAATCAAAAATCTTGAAAAGAGGCTAGCCCTGTTGTTCCCTGGCCGGCACAGTTTGTCGATTGAGGAACATGATGACCAATACATCGCACAAATGGAAATACCCCTTGAAAAAAGATGATCAAAGCCATAGCCATAGACGATGAGAGAAATGCGCTGGGAGTCATCACGCAATTCGCAAACAGGATTCCCGGGCTTGAACTCTCGGAAACATTCACCGATCCAATTAAGGTCGTTCCTTTCCTATACCGGAATCCTAATACGGACCTTTTGTTCTTGGACATCCAGATGGCAAAAATGAACGGGTTGGACCTGGCTAAGCAGATCTCCAAGGGAAGGGCTCGGATCATACTCACCACCGCCTATCCGAATTATGCACTGCAGGGTTTCGACTTGGATGTCATCGACTACCTATTGAAGCCGTTCTCATTCGAAAGATTCGACAAGGCAGTCAACAAGGCCATGAGCATCCTCGCGTCAGTTGCCCCAACTGCCGACACCAATAAAAGCATTGAAGGCGCAAAGCTTGGTCATGAGGAATTCATCTTCGTACGATCCGACTACAAAACCATCAAAGTGTCATTGTCGGATATCCTATACATCGAAGGCACGGGCAATTATGTGAGCATTCATACCCGGAAAGGAAAGATCTTGTCTCTGCAGAACATGAAGACGTTCGAAGACCAATTGCGCCCATTCAACTTCTTTCGGATCCACAAGTCATTCATCATCTCCATACAACACATCGACTCAATAGGGAAAAAAAGCATCTTCATCAACCATGAAGAAATTCCCATTGGTGATACGTTCAGGGATCCATTCAATGATTACATGAAATTGAATTTCAAACAATTTTAATGGCATAAACATTTCGTATGAAACAAGTATTGATGATTTTCGGCTTAATGGCATATAACCTGTTTTCTTTTGGACAAACAAGTTTTAAGTATGAGATCAGGGGAACGGTAAAAGGACTTGGAAAAGACACACTGACCTTAATGGTCACCAATGCCAGATCAGGTAAACCGGGTGATAAGTACATGATTCCAGCCTTCAATGATACTTTTGTCTTCAAAGCGATTTCTAATCAGGTTGAGATGGCCTATCTCTATATTGAGAACAACAGACGGATCGGCGACCTCACGCTTTTCCTCGACGAGGGGTTTATCCAAGTGAAAGGTGATCTATCCAATTTCTCAAGATCCCATGTCTATGGTACAAAAGCAAACGATGACATGGTTGCCATGCGCCAGCAAGAAAGCGTGTACTATGATGAAATCACGAGCATCCGGGAGGATTTGAAAGCACGGAAGGATACAGGTGCCTCTTCATACAAATCAGCAATAGCGAAAATCAGTGCACTTCAGGATTCTGCAATGAAATCAAAGGAAAGATTTGCAGAAAAAAATCCCGGATCTTATATCTCAGGCATCAACCTCTATGTACTCTCAGACAGAATCCCGTTTGAGAGACTGGATAAATTATACACCGATCTGGACCCAAAAGTGAAACAAATGGGGTTAATATCGAAACTATCAAATAAGATCGAAGGAAAGCGAAGAAGCCTTGTAGGCAAAACGGCATCGGATTTCAGCATTCAGGATATCAATGGAAAACCGGTAAAGCTATCGGACTTCAAAGGTAGATATGTACTCCTGGATTTCTGGGCCAGTTGGTGTGTACCCTGCAGGGAGGAGAATCCCTTCCTCAAAGCCGCCTATGCAAAATATAAGGAGAAGGGTTTCGAGATCATCGGCATTTCTGTGGATGAGCATGGGGAGCGCTGGAAAAAAGCCATTGCGGATGACAAGTTGCCCTGGATCCACATATCGGACCTGAAGCGGGAGAATTTTATTGCCACCCTTTATGGTGTTCAGCCGATACCTGACAACTTCCTGGTAAACCCCGATGGAAAGATCATTGCAAAAGCCATTCGTGGTAGCCAGATCGAAGAAGTATTGTCAAAATACTTCGAAAACGAGAAGTAAAGCTGTAAACTGACTTAATTGCCGACCTGTCAAGTTTCCCGCACGCCAAATGATAAAAAATCAGGACAATTCAGGTGGTCATTCCGGCTTTTTGTAATACTTTGAATGTCATTTGATGCCCTTTGGCTACGACGGGCTTAAGACACCAAAGCAGCAAAGAGATGTGATGATAAATAAATCGTACGTCATTGGTGTAGATTATGGAACGGATTCTGTCAGGTCTGTCATTGTCCGAACAGATAATGGTGAGGAAATTGCCTCCTCCGTGCATTACTATGTCCGATGGAAAGAAGGCCTCTACTGTGACCCTTCAACAAACCGGTTCCGCCAGCACCCGCTCGACTATGTCGAGGGACTTGAACTGACGATCACTGCAGCATTGAGAAAGGCAGGCGGACAGGTAGCGCAAAACATCATTGCCATCGGCATCGATACCACCGGTTCGACGCCCGTTGCTGTCGACCAGTCAGGACAACCATTGGCCCTGATGGCTCCCTTTTCGGAGAATCCCAACGCCATGTTCGTGTTATGGAAAGATCATACGGCCATCAGTGAAGCTGCAGAGATCAACATGCACTCAAAATCTTTCGACACGGATTACTTGCAATACGTCGGAGGCGTATACTCATCCGAATGGTTCTGGGCAAAGCTGTTGCATATCCTTCGAACAGACCAAAAAGTTCGAAAAGCATGTGCGTCCTGGGTGGAGCAATGCGACTGGATCCCTTTCCTTCTTACTGGCGGAACGGATATCTCACAAATGAAACGAAGCACTTGTGCAGCCGGGCACAAGGCCTTATGGGCAGATGCTTTTGGGGGGTATCCGCCAAATGATTTCTTTTCAGCATTGGATCCGATGCTCGAAGGATATGTGGGCACGCTTGGGAAAAATACATACACGTCAGATAAAGCAGTCGGATCTCTTTGTAAAGAATGGGCTGAAAGACTCGGTCTATCTGAGCAAGTCGTTGTAGCCGTAGGAGCATTCGATGCACACATGGGTGCGGTCGGAGGCCAGATAGAGCCTTATCACCTCAGCAAGGTGATGGGCACATCCACTTGCGACATCATGGTCGCATCAGCAGAACAAATTGATGGCAGAACAGTTCGTGGCATCTGTGGGCAGGTCCACGGCTCGGTCATTCCGGGTATGGTAGGTCTGGAAGCCGGTCAGTCTGCCTTCGGAGATGCCTACGCCTGGTTCAGGAACATGATCCTCAAACCTGTCGGGGAACTGCTGCTGCAATCTGACACACTCGATGGTGATGCCGCTGCAGCGTTGATAAAGGAATTAAGCGATAGATTGATCTCCCACCTTTCGATCCAGGCGGCAGTCCTTCCTCTTAGCGTGGAGGACGAGCTCGCAACCGATTGGTTGAATGGGCGTCGGACGCCGGATGCAAACCAATACCTCAAAGGCAGCATTCATGGCCTCGACTTGGGCAGTGATGCGAGCAGGATCTTCAGATCCTTAGTGGAAGCCACCTGTTTTGGTGCCAAAATGATCATCGAACGCTTCATCGACGAAGGAGTACCCGTCAAAGGGCTCATAGGCCTCGGAGGAGTGGCACGAAAATCACCCTATATCATGCAGGTGATGAGCGATGTGACGAATCTACCTATTCGAATTCATCGTAGTGAACAAACATGCGCCATAGGTGCCGCCATGTTTGCAGCCACGGCCGCAGGCGTTTTCACGAAAGTGGAGGATGCAATGGCTCAAATGGGGCGGGGGTTCGAAGCAACGTATCTACCGGACCTCAACAGATCGAAGTACTACGAAATGCGCTATCGGAAATATAAAGCTGCGGGAAAATTCACGGAGCAACATACTCCCGTACAATAGCCCTACGCCGCTGCAAAACAGATGACCCATGAGCCTCTATGAAAGATTGAAAGAAGAAGCCTGCGAAGCGAACCTTCAGCTCCCCGAACACGGCTTGGTGTTGTTCACGTTCGGCAACGTCAGTGTGGCTGACCATGCAAAGGGAGTGTTCGCCATCAAGCCAAGTGGTGTCCCGTACACGGAACTGGATCCATCCATGATGGTCATAGTGGATTTCGACGGCCAATGGATAGAAGGAGCACTCAGGCCATCATCTGACACCCGCACGCATGCACTGCTTTATAAACACTGGCATGACGTAGGCAGCATCGCACATACCCACTCCACCTATGCAACGGCATGGGCGCAGGCGCAGATGGATATTCCCATCTTTGGCACAACACACGCCGACCATACGACTGTAGATATTCCATGCGCTCCGCCAATGAATGATGATATGATCATGGGCGATTATGAACGGGAGACCGGGCAGCAGATCCTGGATTGCTTCAAAGCACGCAACCTGGACCCGAAGGAGGTGGAAATGATCCTCGTCGGCAACCATGCACCATTCACCTGGGGCAAGACATCCGACAAGGCGGTCCATAACGCAGCCGTTCTGGAAGAACTCGCCAGAATGGCATACCTCACACTACAGATCAATCCCACAGCCCCGCGGCTCAAAGATGCACTCATTCGGAAACACTACGAAAGGAAGCACGGTCCCCATGCCTATTACGGGAATCCATAATCACCCTTAAACATCCCTGATCATGATCGAACTCAAACATCTGGAGGTCTGGTTTGTCACCGGCAGCCAAGACCTCTATGGCGAGGAGACCCTTCGGAAAGTGGCAGAAAATGCAGCCGCCATTGCAGATGCCCTGGACAAGACACCTGAAATGCCGGTTCGCGTAGTGTTCAAACCAACCGTGAAATCCCCTGAAGAGATTTTCAACGTCTGCAAAGATGCAAACACACAGCGCAACTGCATCGGCTTGATCACATGGATGCACACCTTCTCCCCAGCCAAAATGTGGATATCCGGACTGAAGATCCTCCAGAAACCCATGCTACATTTTCATACACAGTTCAACCGAGACATCCCCTGGCATAGCATCGATATGGATTTCATGAACCTCAACCAGAGTGCACATGGAGATCGGGAATTCGGATTCATCTTGAGTCGGATGAGGCGCTACAGAAAAGTGGTGACCGGTCATTGGCAAGACACGGAATGCCTGAACAGCATCTGCGGATGGGTACGTGCCGCTGCAGGCTGGCATGACTGGCAGGGAGCGCGCTTCGTCCGCTTCGGCGATAACATGCGTTTCGTTGCCGTAACGGATGGCGACAAGGTGGAGGCTGAAATGACATTCGGATACAGTGTGAACACTCATGGTGTCGGAGATCTCGTTGAGGTCATAAAAACGATTTCTGAAGCGGAGACCTCCGCTTTGGTGGAAGAGTACCTCCATGCATATCAAGTTGCAGAAAGCCTGAAACCAGCCGGCACAAGGCATCCCTCACTGCGAGACGCGGCACGCATTGAACTGGGCATCGGGAAATTTCTCGAACAAGGGAATTACAAAGGCTTCACCACCACTTTCGAGGACCTGCATGGCATGACACAACTGCCTGGCATTGCTGCGCAAAGGCTGATGGCAAAAGGTTTTGGTTTTGCAGGAGAAGGGGATTGGAAAACCGCGGCACTGGTCCGTGCAATGAAGACCATGGGCGCCGGACTCAAAGGCGGCAATTCGTTCATGGAGGACTACACCTACCATTTCGAACCGGGCAACAACATGGTACTGGGCGCACATATGCTTGAAATCTGTCCATCTATTGCTGATGCAAAGCCTCGATGCGAAATCCATCCTTTGGGCATTGGCGGAAAAGCCGATCCGGTAAGGCTCGTATTCAATTCAACAGCGGGACCAGCGATCAATGCATCTGTCATTGATATGGGGAATCGTTTCCGAATGCTGGTGAATGAGGTCGAGGCTGTTGTTCCGGAAAACGACCTTCCGAACCTCCCCGTGGCTCGGGTACTCTGGAAGCCTTACCCCGACATGAAAAAAGGGTGCACTGGATGGATACTGGCGGGCGGTGCCCACCACACATGCTACTCTCAGAACATCAGCTCAGAACAAATGGAAGATTTTGCCGGTATGGCAGGCATTGAATTCGTAAAAATCGACCGCAACACAGACTTATATCATTTCCGGAACGAACTGCGATGGAACGATCGCTTTTTCCAATAGCTCACCCGTATTAAATTTTTTAAATGAAAGGTTTATCCCCGCTCGACATCATCGTTTTCCTGCTCTATTTCGCCATCGTTTCCGGATATGGTTACTGGATATACCTCCGGAAGAAGAAAGCCACCACGGATACAAAAGATTTTTTCCTGGCGGAAGGCTCATTGACATGGTGGGCAATTGGCGCTTCACTCATCGCATCCAACATATCCGCCGAGCAGTTCATTGGCATGAGTGGTGAAGGGTTTTTCGTAGGCATCGCCATTGCCGCCTACGAATGGATCGCAGCCCTGGCATTGGTCATCATCGCCATATGGTTCATTCCGATCTACATCAAGAACAAGATCTTTACCATGCCGCAGTTTCTGACCAATCGCTATAACGATACGGTAGCACTCATCATGGCGGTTTTCTGGTTGTTCCTGTATGTTTTCGTGAACCTGACTTCGATCCTGTATCTCGGGGCAGTGGCCATCAACGGCCTCGTTGGTGGGCAGTACCTTCACGTGATCATGGTGTTGCTGGCAGTTTTCGCTTTGGTCATCACATTAGGTGGAATGAAGGTGATCGGATACACAGATGTGATCCAGGTTGCGGTACTGATCATTGGCGGACTAGCCACAACCTATATGGCCTTATTGATCGTGAGCGAGGAATTCGGTCTTGGCCGCGATATGATAGCTGGCTTTAAAACACTTATGACCCAGGCCCCTGATCACTTTCACATGATCCTTGAAAAACCTGGTCCGGATGCTTCACAAGAGCAAATAAACAAATATCTGATCGTCCCTGGCATCGCCATGTATTTTGCCGGTCAATGGATCGTGAACCTAAACTACTGGGGATGCAACCAATATATCACACAACGGGCACTGGGAGCAGATCTGCAAACAGCAAGACTTGGGATTCTTTTTGCCGCATTACTGAAACTCATGATGCCCGTGATCGTGATGCTCCCCGGCATCGCGGCCTTCGTACTCTACAAGAACGGAAGTCTCCCAGAGTTGGAAGGTGGCAGTAAGGACGGAGCTTATTCAGCCATCCTCAGTTTCCTGCCGAGTGGTCTGAAGGGCCTTTCCATAGCTGCCTTGACAGCTGCAATCGTGGCCTCGCTCGCCGGGAAAGCAAACAGTATTTCAACGATCTTCACACTGGATATCTACAAGAAATACCTGCGCCCCGATGCAAGTGAAAAAAAGCTCGTGTGGACCGGGAGAGTGACCATATGGATTGCAATGTTCGTCAGTGTACTCTTCACCTGGAACGATACGCTCGGCATCGGCGGAGAAGGCGGTTTCACTTTTATCCAGAAATATACCGGATTCATCAGTCCCGGTGTTTTCGCAATGTTCATACTTGGAATGTTCTGGAAAAGAACAACCGGATCAGCTGCGATCGCAGGCGTATTAGCGGGGTTCATACTTTCGGTTTTCTTCAATAACTATGCTCCTGCCCTGTTGGGTAATGAAACACTGCTCTATTCAGCTTTCCCTAACGGAAAAGGCGGATTTGAAATTCCCTTTCTCATTAACATGGGATGGTCATTTTTCTTTACCATGCTCTTGATGATAATGATCAGCCTGGCGGGTCCGAGGGTCAATCCAAAAGCATTCTTGCATGACAACGAAATGTTCAAAATTAGTAGACCCGTCATCGTGCTCATCATCATTGTACTGATGCTGCTCACGGCACTTTATGTCAGATTTTGGTAGCGTGCAGACCATCCACCACTGTTCATGTTTTTTTCCTGGATAGTTCTGATGACGACATGCAATGGAAGATCAGATTTAAGTTAAACTGATCTTCCATTTCTTTTTTCAATCCTAAAATGTCAAGGCTGCCTTCAGCAGCAAATACCTGCCAACGATTGACATGCTTTGTTCTGAAAAGGAATTCACATCAAATGCCAAACGATCGATGCTGGTCGTGTTCAGCAAATTATGCCCGGTCAACATAAATGTCCAAGATTTCTTCAAAGCATGACTGGCATAAAAATCAAAATGTTGAAATGCACTCATGGATGACAATGATTTGTACCCATAGGATACTGCAAAGAAAGTCCGATTGCCCGAAATAAATTTTAGTTTGCTGAAAGCCTGATGCTGCCATTGCCTGAATTGACTTGATAAACCGACTTCGGGAATAGTCTTACTGCTGATCAGGTAAGCTGTAAATCCGGTTTCAACCTTGAAGGGACCTTTCCAACCTGAACTGAATCTTGATTGAAAACTGATATTCGATGATGTGTTCCTACTCCGGCGATCATTAAAATATAAATCCCCTCCCATATGCGATCCTGAAATATCAAGTGATATTTTTATACTTATTTTCTTAAGATATTTCTCTGTCTTCACATTCGAAAAAAATGCGACATTCCCATTCATAGGCAACAGATATGAAACCAAGTATGCCGGCGTCTGTACACTGGAATGATTATACGAACCATCCGTGTGGCGAAAGGAAAAATGCACATTCAATAAGCCGCCCCTTGCAAGATCATTGACATTGTACGAAACGATGAACTGCTGTGTCCTTCGACTGACAATGGAAAAAGCAGGCTGCAAGATAGTCGCCTGACCTGACAACAACTGAACCGGAAAAAAATACTTACTTGAAGGAAGTTCGGTTCCGATATCATAGCGGATCATCATACTCTCAAGCGGAGAGAATGAATGGCGGAATCCCATTACCCCTTTGTACAAAATCGTTGTCATTTGCTCTCGGGTTTTCCCCTGCTGAAATGCAACTCCTGCTGGTCCGATATTCAAGCCTCCTGCGAATACTGATTTACCCCTTCCCCTCCTATCAAATGATATAAATGCCGGAATTCGCCATGACGAAAAATCAGATTCCGACAGGCCCGTGATGGGGGTTCTGCTGCCATCATCCTCCATGTTGAAGGTTTCTGCTTCCATTTTTGCATCTTCTCGGGCAAACGCCAAACCATATCGCCAGTCAAATTTCAGACTCCTCAAATGTATGATTGAAGCTACTGATTGAGAAGATGCATTTCGATCAAGATGTTGATTCGGTTTTTCGACGCCTACATACATTTGAGATAAGTCCTGAAAACGACCGGTTTCCATGAAAAGATGCTGTCTCGTATCTGTATGCATCAGGTTATACACCGTTGTGATGGCGCCACGTTCACTTAATGCATAGATTTCTTTTCCGGAGAGATGCCATCTCGGACTATTATCCTCCAGTCTTTCCATCAAACTATCCGTAATGATACCGGATGTGATATTGGAATAATTGTCCACGCCTTTTTTTTCGAAATAACCAATGGCGTGTTCTCCCGTATTTTTTTTTCCTTGATCGTGATTGAAAGTAAATTTGAATGTTTTGTCATTCTGTTTTGAAAAAAATTTTTCTTTAGAATTGTATTCCCACTTTTCGGAATCAGGCAAATGTAAAATTTCAAAACCCTTCGCATTTTTGACAAGCTCGCTTTTTCCCGCACCACCAAGTGCCTTTAATGAAGATCCTTTCCCGAGCTTAGATGAAAAAATCAAATAGCCAGACAAATCCCTGTTATCATCGCTATACGTCTTATCTATTTGTGGAAGGTAAATATCACCGGTCCCCAATAATCCATCACCCTGTTCTTCAGGTGCTGCATCATCAGTACTGCCGTCCCCGGAAAAATGATAATCGAGGTTTGCATTTGCAGGTATGCCTGTTTCATTAAAATTAAGGAAGCTCATCAGTTTCATCTTTTTACCCAACCGCACAAGAGAATTATCCAAATACTCACGACCCCCGGGCCCAGAGCCTACCTCGAGGCTTCCAGTGATTTTGTTCC
Organism: uncultured bacterium; assembly: GCA_903957405.1. Classification (GTDB taxonomy): domain Bacteria; phylum Bacteroidota; class Bacteroidia; order Chitinophagales; family Chitinophagaceae; genus Pollutibacter. Next base: position 31,839 of record CAJBPC010000288.1, read on the forward strand.
GGTATTTTGCTTCTATTGTTAGATTGATTCCTACCTTATCTGAATCACGCACCCTTTTTAGCAGTCTGTCTTTGTCGTAGTTATTCAATACCTGGATCCTGTCTATCAATTGAGCATTTAAGTTTCTTGACAACAGCTTGTAATTTTTTTCAGTGAGATCTTCTCCCTCCAACAAGATTCTGTCAACCTCTTTGCCATTGAAACTGATGCGTCCATCGGAAGTAACTTGAAAGCCCTGTATGTTTCGGAACAGATCTTCGACTTTTCTCGTTCCGGCATTCCTGAATGCCTCTGCTCTGAAATCAATGGTATCGCTTCGAATGATGAATGCAGGAGGTTTCGCTGTGACAACGACTTCTTTAAGTTCACGTGCCGAAGGAGTCATATTGAAATCATTGTTATCCGAAAAGAGATTCTCCGACCATAGTGAGATGATCCGTATTTGACGCTTTACCGAAATATGTTCCACCACTAAGGCGTATTTACCTGCTTCGATTCCAGGATCTTTGATCCTGAAGGTACCGTCACCCCTTGTGATGGCAAATGCAATGATTCGAACCGCGGATGAATCCCTTATAGTTACAGTGGCACCCGCAAGAGGGGTCTTTTCTGCGCTCATCACTTTGCCCGAAATAAAGCGATCTTGTCCCAAAACACGACTTGTGGGTGCCATGAAAATAAACAGATACATCACTGATAAGATCAATGCTTGACACTTCATTGCTCAGGTATGATCTCCCAGGTGAAAAATTGTACATCAGTTCGCGTCAAACAACTGATGCAATCAGAATCCTCTTTCCCCTGGAAAGTCCCTCGCATTACTTTTTTTACATTTCTCCAATATTTCTGATGTTCAGGATATCCTTGCAGAGATGTCGAAGGAGGGGCAGGCGTGTGATATTCAGAAAGGACTGGGCCTAGCTTTTTCAGAAGAAAATAGATGTCTTTCTTATTCTCATATGCCTCCACAATGAGTCCTGGTAAACCGCCAAGCTTCCAAGGACCAAAAGGGAGCTCAATCGCAGGGCAATACCAAGCCGTATACCTCCTTCCACGAAAAACCGTCTCAGCCTTATGACACTCCAAGCTGTCAATCATCTTTGTCTCTTCAGATAATTCCCATCGCATGGGGTGTATCGTATCCCGGTAGTAAATATCATTGCCCTGCAGGTTCAGATCACTGAAGATCATTACATCTTTGTCAAAATCCTTACGAACCCTGAACATGGTGTCCTTTTCGATTCTTATCTCATTTTGACCCAAAGGAATCATGTTGTTACCAAGATTGGTTACCATGAAAAAATCCGTAGCGGTAGGTGTCGCATACATGACTCCTTTATATTCCGTGAATTTCTGATCTCTATCGAATTTAAGATTGAACATGACCTGGTACTCGAAACCGGTCACGGGCTCTGCTGGTGATTGCGTTTCGTCCGAATCTTTCAAAAGAAATGACAAAAAAAACAATATGATATGCATTCCCATGGTTTTGATTTTTTAAAATAAAAGGGTGACACCTGCCGGATTACTTAAGATTCAATACGACTTCTTTCATGGCATGAATAGCCTCGGTGATACAAGCCAACGCTTCCCTCGTAGCTTCCTTACAGGTCGGTTTCGTTACGGTACAGGTGACTTCCAACTGGAAAAAATAGACCGTTGCCGTTGCCCTCTGTGTTATCTTGCATTCTGAATCTGAACCTATTTCCTCAGGCACGATCGGTGTGAGAACTTCGACATCAGCTCCGGCCGTTGTCAACAAAACCGGAGCCTTGCTTTCTGCGGCGAACGAAACAAACACCGCAACCATAAACATTAAAGACAACATCACTTTTTTCATACTCTTCTTTTTTTCTGTTTATAAAATCATACATCACAGGTGTCACCCCTCAACAGGCTTACGGGCCCGATTTAGATAAAGGTACTCCCCATGACAGGCGTTATAAAAGATGTGAACACGTCAGAATATGAGAAAATAACGATGAAAATTGCTTTAAACACAACAATTCCAGCTAACTACGAAATGAAGGCTGGAGATGCACCAAGAGTCTTTTGATCACAGAATGAAACTCATTTAAAAGTACATTTGCCGCACATAACACCTACATATATTTAGGATTTTAAACATATATCAAGTGCATACATGGGACAGAAGAAATTGAAGAGGTTCGCCGAAGTCGCTACATTCACGAATGTTCTTGAATACCCGATCGGTATGCCCGGCAAATGGGCTGAACATTTCGGGAACAACCATTCTATGACATTGGAACTCGCCTGTGGGAAAGGAGAATATGCAGTCAGCCTGGGCAAAATGCATCCTGAAAGAAATTTTATTGGCCTTGACATAAAAGGCAACAGAATTTGGGTTGGTGCAAAAAAAGCAATTCAAGAGAATTTAAAGAATGTGGCTTTCGTACGCACACAGATTGATAAAATCACTGATTATTTCTCCGCTGCCGAAGTTTCTGAAATTTGGATTACATTTCCCGACCCTCAACTTCGTGGCTCAAAGGCTAAAAAGCGGCTTACACACCCAGTATTTTTAAGACGATTTCAACAAATCATGTCTCCCAATGGTTATATCCACTTAAAAACAGACTCTCCAGATTTGTACGACTTTACAAAAAAGGTCATTGAACTCTACGGATTGCCCCTTTCACAGGATATCCCAGACTTGAGTAAAATCGAAAATCTGCCGGATGACCTTCAGATAAAAACACATTATGAAAGCCTTGATATATCAGGCAGTCAAAGAATACATTATCTAAGGTTTTCAATTAATATGCCTTTACCTCTTGAAAAAGACATTGAATTGCAGAAATGGGTGCGATTAGAACCGATAAAAGCTATTCTGAAGCTTACGACATGATCTTGGCATATGTCATGTACTGACTTTCAGACATTAAATTATGAAGAAGAAGCTCATAGAAGGAGAACATTTTTATTACAATGAAATGGGCTACATGGTACTTACAACCAAATATCACATGGACAATGGTGTCTGTTGTGGAAATGGTTGCTTGAACTGCCCCTTCAATTATGTAAAAGTACAAGAGCCTAGGAAGTCTGAATTATTGGCTATCCGCAATGCACAATATGAAGAGAAAGAGCATTAAGAAATCCGAGATCGGAACGCTAAAAAATGATGCTGACTTACCCAGTAAGCAAAATACGGCTTCGTTTTTCGAAGATGTTCATTCAGTAGTCAGGCAGATACCCATAGGTCGTGTTACTTCATATGGGGCAATTGCACAATATCTCGGCACACGGATGTCAGCTAGGATGGTTGGCTGGGCGATGAATGCCAGCCATGCTGCAAACCCGCCCGTTCCTGCACAACGTGTCGTGAACAGGAACGGCATGCTTACCGGAAAACATCATTTCAGCACACCTCAACGTATGGAGGAACTTTTAAAAGCTGAGGGCGTTGAAGTGAAAGATGATACTGTTATTGATTTCAAGAATGTATTCTGGAATCCTTCCTCGGAAATCGCTCTATAGTTCCGCCAAAGTCAATAGAGAATTGACAAAGAAGCACTATTCGTATAATTCAATCTTTGAGGAGAAAATAATAAGATACTCCTTGCCATTAAGGTTACTCCTCTTATTGATAGTAGGGACTTATCATTAGGTACACCAATACTCCAGTCACAGACACATAGAACCAAATGGGCCAAGTCAACTTAGCTAACTTTCTATGTGTAGGCCATTCCGCCACCAGTGCCCGATATGATGTAAAAAGAATAAAGGGAAGAATGACAGCAGCAAGAATGATGTGGGTGATCAATATGAAAAAATACACATATCGAATAAACCCTTCACCACCATATGGTGTATCACCCGCAAGCAGGTGATGACAGATGTAAGAGACCAAAAACAAAGTTGACAAGAGGATCGCTGACCCCATCATTCTTTTATGTAAGAGATATTTTCCATTTTTCACACTTACAAGTCCCAGAAATAGAAGGATGGACACGGCAGAATTAATAACTGCATTGATTTTGGCAAAGATATGTATGTCAAATCCCACCGAGATGTCAAGCTGGATTTTCTTTAGTAATACCACAGCTGCGAATACCACAAAAGAGAGAATATAAATGAGTCCTTTTGCAAGAGAGTCATTTTTTTTGATGGAAGCTGGAAGCATGTATGAATGTGTTTATTTCCGGAATAAATTCCTTTTTTTCTTTTTATCTCTCTCCATGTTCAACAATACAACGTCTTTTATGATCTGATCCAAACGCACACTGTCCAATCCATCATACCAACCACGAAGCACACGCTCTTTATCTACCAAAAAAAACTTGTCAGTGTGTATGAAATTGGAATCCACGCCATCTTGCTGAGCAATGTTTGCCTTGAATTCATTCAATGCAATATCATAAATCTCGTTTTTCGTACCTGTCAACATCCACCATGTATCATGATTGATGAGAAATTTATCGCCGAATGCTTTCAACTTTTCTGCATTATCACGAACCGGATCGACAGTGAAGGAAATAAATCTAACGATGGTGTC
>CAJBPC010000289.1 GCA_903957405.1 uncultured bacterium
ATTTCTCAATAACATCTCCCTATCATCGGAAAGAAATGGCTTGAGATCGGATATATCCATCAGCGTTTCCGGAGAAACAAAAGGAAGCTCAGTCATCACCATCAATAGCACGAGTCGTTTTTCTGAAAATCCCCTTCGAAGAATTCTCCAATACTTAGCCTGGCCTGCCATGAGGTCGGAGCACAAACACATGGCCCTTAAGCTGAAGGAGTTTTTCTCGGATCCTGACAAGGTTTACGGATACAAGATCGAAAGCCAACAAGTCAAGGAGGCTTCCCTCATTTCTGTTCGGCAGGAGTTTGACCACGACCCTTCAACGGAAGAAATATATGCGCTGATCGAAGAATTGAGTTCATACATCCAGAAACAAGGTGCAAAGGAAACCGGTCTGCCCATGCTGAATGTCTTAGTCGTCGATGGCAATAAACACCTGTCAATGGTAGCCATAGCGACAGACAGGGATCTGGCTGCAACGGATCGATATGTACTGAAAAAAATGCTCCTGAATGGCAATATACTGGTCGCAGAAGTTCAGGGTGGAAAGCATGCGATAGATGCATGCCTGCAGGCTGTGGAACACTACGTAAAAGATCAAAACAAAATGTCGCCCGCCATGCCGTTCCAACGCATCATAACGAACAGGATGACTGAAAAAGACACGAGCAAGTGGATCACCACGATCAACTATCCCGTGTTTTAACAAGTCAACCTGATCATTTTTATCGCGGATCACGGATGATCAACTTCAGACTATCATTGTTCTGCGTCACGACAAACGCCCGCATCCCTGCAACATGAATCGATTTTACATGAGATACCTGCCCTTTCAAGTCTACTCCTCTGATAGGTGCGGACCTAAATACGCCATTCCCCCGGTTCAATAAAAGCATTCCCCGCAATGCATCCTGCCGGCCGATCTCGACGTTGTTCGCATGGAAATTTCCCCAGATCATGATGTCGGGGAGACTACTCCCGGCAGAAGGTAAAATATCCAAAGAACGGACTGTACCCAATTGGGCCTCCAATGGCAAAGGCTTTGCCGTGAAAAGCAGATTTCCTTGATTGATGAATACCATGCTTTCGAATGTATTCGCGGTGTGCAACATGGCCTGTCCAAGCTTTGTTCCGCCGAAAAGATCAGTCATATCCGCTTTGGAAAAATCTTCCGCATACAGGAATTTTTTCTTCATGATAGGGAGACTTTTTTCGAGCAGGATCTTGCTGGCGAAAGGGATCTCCATGCCACCGACGTGATAGCTGATGATCTGTTCGATGCGGCCGTTCTCATCAAAATCATTCACATACATCCTGACAGGGGCTTCCTTTGTTGCTCTCAGCCTGCTGTTGAGTCCAAAATTCCCGGCTATGATATCCAGATCACCATCGTTGTCAAGATCCGTGATGAGCATTTTCTGCCACCACCCCTTTAGTGTCGTGATCCTTTGCCTGACAAATGATCCGCCTTTTCGCATGAACGCGTCGATGCCTCCCCAGTTGTAACAAATGACAAGATCATCTTTCCTGTCGCCATCAAGATCTATCCATTGAGCATCTGTCACCATACCGGGAGCAAGCAGCTCCTTTGACCATACTGCAGTCACATCGGTGAATTTTCCCGTTCCATCATTCTGCAATAAATATGAACGGGGAGCCTTGCCGTATTGCCAGGGCACAACCCTTCCCGCAATAAAAAGATCCGGGTATCCGTCACCATTGAAGTCTGTAGAGATCACGCGGCTTTGCGTGTCATAAACATCTCCAAAAGCATCCTTCTTCGAGGTAAGGTGTCCAGTACCGTCATTGAGATAAAGCAGTGGTTTAAGATGAACATCATCATTGTAATACTCATTCCCGCCACTCGCCAAGACAAGGTCCGGATGCTTGTCCTGATTCACATCCACCCACAGTGCATCTACATTCTCCCACATGGAATCGAGTAGTAATTCAGGTTGTGGAAGTTCATTAAATCCGCCACCGGCATTTTGTAAAAAAGTAGCATTGTGAAAAGTCTTAGAGGCACCCACAAACACATCCTCTAGTCCGTCGTGGTTGATATCTGCCACAGCGATTGCCGGACCTTCCGTGGAGATCATTTGCGGCAGCAGGGGTTCTCTGTCGAATTCATTGAAACGATTCTCCTGATGCAAATAAAGCAACCCTGAACGAAGGGTTATGTCCTGGAATCCTTTGACGGAAACATCGTTTTTTCTGTTCCGAAGGGACTGATGGTCGAAGAGAGGCAGGGATTCCCTGAACGAAATGATCTGCCTTGGAGTTGCAAGCACATTTATCGGCTGAAAGGAATTGTCAGGCCATACAATGATCGCTGAATCAGGTCGGAATCCTTCCAGTCCGATATGGATCGGTATGTGCATACTCGACTGGAATCCATGAACAGCCTGTCGTTCGTAGACCATCGTTTCATCTCTGACATATAAGATGATCTTTGCACCCACTGCAGATGGATTCCCGGGCGGACCTTTGAGATCAATGCTGGCATATGAGGTTGTGGATCCTTCCTTAACGGTGTTGTTCCGATATACCAAGGCCGGGGCATTGATATTGTTCACAACGATATCAAGGTCTCCGTCATTGTCAAGATCCGCATAAACAGATCCATTTGAAAAAGTTTTCGGATTACCGGCCACGCTGTCTGAGATATTGTCGAAACCCAACGCTCCGCGATTCACGAAAAATTGATTGGGAATCTTTATTTCCGGGAATCGATCGATCATTGCCAGGTCTCTTTCCAGAAGCTTATTTTGCTTGAGCTTATCCTGCATTTCTGCACCTGAAACGAAGTTTATGTAATCTATATCGTTCATCCGCTTGGGAATACCGTTAGACACGAACAGATCCTTTTTGCCATCGTTATTGAAATCCATCAGCAGGGATGCCCAGCTCCAGTCTGTCGCATGGATACCAGCATACTGCCCCACCTCACTGAAGCTTCCATCTCCGTTGTTCAACTGTAAATTATTCCTTGCATACTGGTGCGAATATCCATAAGCGATTTTCTGCTGATAGATCGCATAGTCATCCTCAGACAGCGACCTTCGGAGCAGGGTGGGGTCGTATGGCAGCATGTCCATGGAGACGATGTCGGGGAATGCGTCGTTGTTGATATCTGCCGCATCGACGCCCATACTGAACTGGCTTGTATGCCTTAATTGCCGGCTGCCTTCTTCCCGGAAAGTGCCGTCACCCGTGTTAATGTACAGATAGTCGTTTTCATGAAAGTCATTTCCCACGTATATATCGGGCCTGCCATCAAGGTTGATATCGGATACGGCCACACCCAATCCGTAACCGATCCGGCTGCCGTTGATGCCTGATTCAAGCGTGATATCCCTGAAGCGAATATGGCTCTTGCCGGAGGCATCCCGAATTGCTTCATTTTTGTATAATCGTTGACCCGCGAGGGAATCATACGTGCCGGAAAAAAAATTTCGTGGCCGGTAGTTCCCATCGTGGTTGACGGAATGATTCAGCAGGAACATGTCAAGGTCGCCATCACCATCATGATCAAGGAATGCCGCATGTGTGCTGAATCCGGAGAAATCCAGACCATAAGCTTCGGCCTCCTCAGCATAACTGGGAATCCCGTTTTTATCAATGCCTTTACAAACCAATAACTGGTTTTTTGCTTTCAGCATTTTGAATTGACCTACTTGACAAATGTATACATCAAGCATTCCGTCAGCATTGATGTCCACAATGGAAACGCCGGTGCTCCACGAACTGTCCATGGGAATATCGGCTGCATCACTCACATCTTCAAATCGAAGATCACCCCTGTTGATATATAATCGGTTTCGCTTTTGACTCGATGCAAAAAAGAGGTCGATCAGGCCGTCATTGTTCAGATCACCGGCTCCTACTCCGGATCCGTTATAAAAGTACATGTATGAGAAAAGATTGAAGGCGGGCGTGGGCGTGAGCACGTTGCTGAATTCCAGGCCAGTCTTTGTATGGTCTAAGACCGTGAATGGTGAATCATCGGTTGCCAGATCCCTGCAGGAAAATGCGATGACGCAGAGGAATAACAGGCATGATCTTGAAAATGATTTCATCATCGGGTCCTCATTTTTTATCGGCGGTAACAGATGCCTTCACACCTGCCGGAGCCTGTTGATACAGGACAGGGATGTCACTGTTCTGTGCAAAGACAAAAACATTCTTTTCCCGAAAACGAATGGGCTGGATATTTCTCACCTGGCCATTGACACTGATACCCGACAGGGATGGGTGAACAACCTTAAAGCCTCCCGTTCCATCATTGAGGGAAAGGTTTCCGTAGGATGCGTCTATGCGGCAGAATTGCGGAAGAAGATCGAAGAAATTCCCGGCAGTCAGCAAGTCAGGATACCCGTCAGCATTTACATCCACAACGGATATTGCCTGCAGGGATGACAGCTGCAGGGCATCCGGCAATCGTTCCAACGTAAATCTTCCCTTCCCGTCGTTGCGCGCAATGCATGACGAAGCCATAACCACCTTCAGCACTGAAGCTTTATCCACACCATCACCGAAGAGGTCATCAATACTCTTGTTCGCATAGTCCTTGTTTTTCAAATTTGATTTCTTCAGTCCGGGTAATTGTTCAACCATGTCTTTTTTCATGAAGACGGGCATATCACGATCTCCAATCCGTTGTGTCAGGATTTTATCAATCGTGCCGTTCTGGTCAAAATCATACACCCATAATTTCACCGGATGTTCCCTGTCTGGTTTGAGGTAGAAGTTCTCTCCAAGATTGCCGAGTATGAGGTCATTGTCCCCATCTTTATCAATATCCTGAACAACCACACGTTGCCACCAGCCGTGATATGCCTCTAACCCAGTGCTGATTTCTTCATATCTATTTCCCGTATACCGGTAGATCCGGGGATATGTCCATTCGCCTACGAGGATGATCTCGTTGGTCTGATCACCATCGATATCTTTCCATGCGGCGGATGTGAGCATGCCTGCCATTTTCAGGAAGGGGGCGACCTCTTGCGTGACATCACTGAAGTTTCCATCAGCCGTTTGCATGAAAAGATAACTTTCCGGAATTTGCCCATATTGCTGTGGTACGCTTCTGTTCCCGATCAGAAGATCCATCCTCCCATCTGCATTGAAATCAATAGGAATGATGGTTCCGCAATTATGGTGTGAGACCGGGAAAGCTCCTCTTTTCAACTTAAAATCTCCTGTGCCATCATTCATGAAAAGATGATTTTGATAGTCCTCCGATGCAGCCGGTGCGAAATTACCTCCGCCACCGGTGAAGAGATCCTGATCGCCATC